>JASFVS010000147.1:0-7302 GCA_050049715.1 Phycisphaerales bacterium | reverse complement strand
ACCTGCTCTCCGGCCAAAGCAAAAAATCCCCCTCCAAATAAACTGTTATTTTATTTTGAAAATTGGAATTTCTGATATTAGATATTGTTTCGGATTTCGTGCTTAGAATTTCGGGTTTACATCCAGTTCGTAGGGTGGGGCTTGCCCCACCGATTCTCTAAATACCAAATACTATATACTAAATGCTATTCGTCATTTCTGCCTTCAGTTCGGCACCAATTCTCCCATTGTTAGCCCCCTGCATCGTAGGGGGTTTATCTATTAAAAAAGTTATCGCGCAGCGATTCCTCAACTTAAAACTAAACACTCAAAACTAAAAATTATAATTTCTCCCTCCAGTTCGGTACTACTCCTATTTACTTCGTTTTTTACGAAACTACGTAACACTGTATGCACCTCATGCTGGCTTACGGCAGAAAAAGCAAATCCTGAATTGTCTTTACATCTCCATCCGGCATCCCTTAACGCCCGCTTTCTCTTTCACATGCCGTTCCATTTTCTAATACGTTCACATACTTCGTTTAAACGTTCTTCTAAGTCAAGGACGTTCCTGAGATTCTCTTTGGTGAAATGTGAAGATACCTTTTCTGCGAAAAGCACTTTATTAGATAAGAATCTTTTACCTTCTCCTTTTTTAATACCACCAAGATAATCACTGAATGATTGATACTGATTTACTTGTTCTATGGAATTATCATTGTAAAGTTCAGCTATTGCATCTCGTGCAATGTAATTTTCTACTTCTTTACCTTTTGTAATCCAGCAAATAGCGCTTATGCCTTCTATTTCTTGGCAAATCCTTTCCTTTGTGCTATTAATGCAGTCTTCCTGGTTTTCCTTATCACTGTCAATCATAACTAGCACATTTCTATTAATTGATAGAATTTTTATAAGTTCATTTCTTTCATTTTCCGGAATATTCGCAGAAAGATGTGCAAGTAGGCGTCCCCCATAAAATACACACTGGTAATGTGCACCTTCACGTAATTCACCGTCACTCCATATTTGAATCCAGCGATTAAAATAAAGCCTGTCCGAAGGGCCTTCAACCCAAACGACTCCATTGGATTGTAAAAGGTCGCTTGCCCGTATATCAAGGTCGTCAAGTATCCCTTGCCTCTGTACATAAGCTTCCACTCGTCTTGCAATAGCTTTCTCTCCATCATGTATTGTATGAATTAACTGTGCCTCATTATCACTGCTAAAAAGGTCTATAACTACATTTGAATGTGTTGTTATGAAAAAATGTGTATTGTGTTTTAAGGCTACATTTCTTAGATAAAGGAATAATCTACGTTGTAAAGCTGGATGTACGTTATTTTCAAGCTCTTCAAAAGCAAAGCAATAGTTATTTAAACTTTTATTTTCCTCAACCGGAACCAAATGCAGAAAGATAAGGACTAATAATATTGTTTGCAGACCGCTTCCTGATTGTGACAAAGCTATTCGACCTTTATCTTTTTCTTCAAGATAAATTTCCCAACTATTATTTTTATGATGTTGTACGACAATGTTCGTAAAAGTAGCATCAGGTTGTATGATTTTGTTTAACTCTTCTAATAAAGTTTCTTCAACTAATTGACTTGGTAACCATTCTTTAGTTATGAATTGCTGTATGATGTTTGTTGCTCCTGCTCCATTCTCAGTCACACCGCTACCTCTATCCGGCTCTGGATGGATATCTCTTTCGGCCTTCAAATGTTTAAATGTTTTTTTCTCGAAAGGATTTTCAAAGCGTTGTGCAATTTGTCCCTGAAATCCCACTATGGAGTTTGGTAACGCTTTACTAAGGCTTAAAAAATCTCTTCCTTTTTTGGGCCCCAACCGTATCGTAATTTTCTCACCAATCCACCTCTGAACATAATTCCATAAATCACGGCCGGGTACGCGTGAATTTGTCATACCGGCGTGAAACACCCTTCCAATGTCTTCTTCTGAAAGAATTTTCGTGAGAATAACCTCAGGATTTTTGTTTTTATGGGCTAAAGGGCTTAGATCAAAAGGCGATATTGCATACTTAATTAAATCAAGCAAACTGGACTTGCCCGAATTATTTCTACCTATAATTATATTAATAGGAAGTATCGTCTCAAAACCCTGCAATTCCTCACCAAAGCATTTATAGTTCTTAAATTTTAATGATACGTCTTTCATTTCTGTGTGCTTTCAATTTCCAAAACATCGATGTCTGAAACTGCAATTCCCGCCAAAAACCAACCGTAAAATCCGCCGAAGAAATTTTACCGCCAAAACCGCACAAATAAAAGACAATTCCCCCAATCTCGTATCAAAACACATATTCAATTAAAGCCGGCCTGCACAATCTGTGCGGCCATTGTCTAATGGCCTAGCGGGTCTCGGTATTAGCGTTCACAGATGTTAACATCGAGAAAAGCTAAGCCGGGCCCGCAAAGCCGGCTAAAAAACCCTACGTTTCGGAGTTTACCCTCGACTTTAGCTTACTTGCTTCCCTGTCGGGGGCGTCCTCTGTGGCAATAAAATATCAAAAGCCATCGCGCAGCGATTCCTCAACTCAAAACTAAAGACTTAAAACTAAAAACTCTTTATTCTCCCCCCTAAACGCTATACGCTGTGGAGTTTATCCGGCTTTAGACGGGCTGAACGCTATCTTTTCTTCGTTATATGATTTAAAAGTCCCCCGTCGTCTATTATTTCAAGCGCAAAATCAGGTAACGGCCGAAAACTAATCTCAACACCCGCTGTTTTGTTCTTAATCACCCCGGCCTTATAATCAATCTCCAGCTCATCGCCATTCTTGATTTTTTCAAGCGCATCAGCCGATTCGATTATATAAAATCCGTTATTGATTGCATTGCGATAGAATATCCGTGCGAACGATTTCGCAATAACCGTCTGCACCTTCGCCCCGCGTATCGCCCATACCGCATGTTCTCTGGACGAGCCGCACCCGAAATCATCGCCGGCCACAATCACATCGCCTTCTTTAACTTTATTGACGAACTCTTTGTCCAGGTCTTCAAGACAATGACTCGCAAGTTCCATCTGGTCATCCGTATTCAAATACCTCGCCGGAATTATCTCATCAGTATTTATATGATCCCTATTGTAAACATGTGCTACACTCATTTTCATAACCTCAGTTCAAAAAATTAAACATACAACTGTAAATATCAAAAACACATATTAAAAATCAAAATTATTTTCTCCCTTTAAGTGTTAATATACTCGAGCCAAATATATTCGCTACTTCATCAAGTTAATTCAAAAACCACGACACTTCATCTGCTTTAGCCCTTTTACTATCTCTCAGCAACGCAAGCCAGAGCTTACTCTCGTTAGCCGACTTGAGAGAAATATTAAAATAATTAGTGAAATCTTTCTTACTACTCGCGGCTTGGCCTTCTATATAGTTGGCAATAATACTCGTGCCGCTTCTTAATAATTGGTCACCTATCCTTTTTGAAACATTATCATTCGGTAGTTTGTCTATAAATTCTATAAGCCTCAACGTAAAATCATAGAGCCTTCTCTTAAACTCATTTTTGAATTTTACTTTGTCATTTTGCATTTTGATTTTTGATATTTAATTTTTCAAAGATGTTTTCTCGGATCTTCCAGCTTGCCCGCTACTGCGCTTGCCGCCGCCGTAGCCGGGCTGGCCAGATAGACTTCACTCTTCGGATGCCCCATCCTGCCTACGAAATTGCGGTTCGTCGTGCTGACGCACTTTTCACCTGATGCCAGTATACCCATAAAGCCACCTAAGCACGCCCCGCATGTCGGTGAGGCTATAACACAGCCCGCATCGTAAAATATATCGAACAGCCCTTCATCATTCGCCTGCTTCCATATACTCGGCGTCGCCGGCACAATCAGCGTCCGAATGGCAACCTGTTTTCCTTCGATGATTTCCGCCGCGATACGCAAATCTTCTATCCGCCCATTCGTACAGCTCCCGATATACGCCTGGTCCATCTCTTTACCTACGCATTCGGAGACGGGCACTCCACCGCTGGGCAGATGAGGCAAAGCAACCATCGGCTCAATCTTCGAGCAGTCAAACTCTTCGACCGCCTCGTATTCCGCGTCGTCATCGGATTCATAAACCGTATAACTTGTGCCTACCGGAGGGGCATCTTTCTTGTCTTTAAGATGCTCATCGAGATATTGCTTTGTCACATCATCGAACCCGATTATACCGCTCTTTGCCCCGGCCTCGATTGCCATATTCGTTATAGTCATTCTCGCTTCCATCGACATATCAGCCAATGCCGGCCCAACAAATTCCATCGCCTTATAAAGCGCACCGTCGGTCCCAATCCTGGCGATTATCGCAAGGATTACATCTTTGCTGTAAACGCCTTTCCCGAGCGAGCCGTCAAGGACAAACTTTATCGAACCGGGCACCTTAAACCAAAGCTGTCCCGTCGCTATCGCCGCCGCCGCATCCGTCGAGCCGATACCCGTACTGAACGCCGCAAACGCCCCGTACGTGCACGTATGCGAATCCGGCCCGACAATAACCTCACCCGGCCGAATATGCCCCTGCTCCGGCAGCAGCGCGTGACACACGCCCGCTCTTCCGATTTTATAATAATATTTTATATTGTGCCGCCTCGCCCACTCATCCAGCCTCTTATGAAGTTCGGCGCTCTTTATATCCTTTGCTGGCTGAAAATGGTCGGGCGTCACGACTATCTTTTCCCTGTCGAACACCTTATCGATACCCTTTTCAACAAGCATCGATATCGCCGGCGGCGTCGTCACATCGTGACACATCACAATATCAATCTTCGCATCCACCAGCTCACCGGGTTTAACCACATCCTTCCCGGCCGCTCTCGCTAATATCTTTTCAGTTATCGTCATTCCCATTGTTTCTGTCTCTCTATGTTCTTTTGATTTTCTAATTTCTGTCTCCTGTTTTCTGTCTCCTGTATTCTGTATTCTACCTTCTGTGCCTTTGCCACTTTGTGTCTCTTTTTACTTTTTAAAGTTCCGCTTTCAACTCCGGCCTCTGGCCCCTCGCCGACACCATCCTGTTGATTGCATCGATATAAGCTTTCGCACTCGCTTCTATAATGTCGGTCGATATACCCCGGCCGATAAACGTCCTGCCGTCTTCGGTAATTCTAACCGTCGCTTCGCCGAGCGCCTCTTTACCGCCCGTCACCGCCCTTATCGAATAGTTTTCCAATTTGGGCGACAGCCCCGTCGCTTCTCTTATAGCTTCGTACGCCGCATCGACCGGCCCGTCCCCGCACGCCGCCGCCTGCACAATCTGGTCTTTTACTTTCATCCTTACGCTTGCCGTCGGCAGTGTCCCCGTCCCGCAGGCAACGTGCAGATACTGCATCTCGTAAATATGCTCCACCACGCGAATCTCATCATTGATTATCGCCGCCAGGTCCTCGTCGAAAACTTCTTTTTTCTTGTCGGCTATTTCCAGAAACCTTGTATAAGCTTGCTCGATTTCCTGTTTTGTAAGCTTAAATCCGAGCTGCTTGCACCTGTCGATAAATCCGTGCCTGCCCGTGTGCCTGCCTAATACCATCCGCGAGCCGCCCAGGCCGATGCTCTCGGCCGTCATAATCTCGTAAGTCGAGCGCTCCTTCAAAATCCCGTCAACATGAACGCCGGACTCGTGCGCAAACGCGTTGGCGCCGACAATCGCCTTGTTCGGCTGGATTGCAAAGCCCGTCAGCTGCGAAACAAGCTGGCTGGTGCGGTGGATTTCCTTGGTGTTAATGTTCGTGCCGATTCCGCCGGGGCTTTGCTCCTTGAAGAAGTCGGCCCTCGTGCGAATGCCCATAACAACTTCTTCAAGCGCTGCGTTGCCCGCCCGTTCGCCCATGCCGTTAATAGCACACTCGATCTGGCGGGCGCCGTTTCGTACGCCGGCAAGCGAATTCGCAACCGCCATGCCTAAATCGTTATGGCAATGCGTACTAATTACGCATTTGTCTATGCCGGGCACGTCGGACTTGAGCTTTGCGATAATCTGGCCGTACTCGTACGGCAGAATGTAGCCGACCGTGTCGGGAATATTCAAAGTAGTCGCCCCGGCCTCTATAACGGCCGTTAAGACCTCAATCAGAAACGACATATCGCTCCTGCACGCGTCTTCAGGCGAAAATTCGACGTCATCGACGAAGCTTTTCGCGCATTTGACGGCCGCGACGGCCATCTTCAAGACCTCGTCGGGACTCTTTTTGAGCTTGTGCTCCATGTGCACGGGCGAGGTCGCAATAAACGTGTGGATGCGCTTCTTTTTGGCCGATTTCAACGCTTTGCCCGCCGATTCGATGTCTTTCTCATTGGCGCGGGCAAGACCCGCTATCACAGGGCCTTTCACCTGCTCTGCGACGAGCTTTGTCGCCTCGAACTGGGTGGGGCTGGATACCGGGAAGCCCGCCTCGATGATGTCAACGCCTAAAACCGCCAACTGCTGGGCAATTTCGAGCTTTTGCGCTATCGAAAGTGAAGCGCCGGGGGACTGTTCGCCGTCTCTTAACGTTGTATCGAATATTAATACTTTTTCTTCAGACATTTTCTTATTCTCCTGCTTCGGCCCGGTGCCGGCCGGGACGAATCCTGATATTTACGCTGATTGCGGCCAATTATGCCGGAATTGGCGTCAAATTGCTACGAATTATTTTTTTTACGACATAAACCGGGCAATCTGTGGTTAAAAACGATGGATATATAGATTTTTGTTGGGGAAAGAGTTATTGCGCCTAACGGCGCAATAGCAGTAAGCTGAGGCTCACAGCCGTCTGAATTGAAGAATAAAATGTGCTATTCTTACTCATAGACAAATATTATACCACGAAATCTAATTTCTGTAAACCCTTTAAATATAAATTTTCGGGGATTTTTGCTTTCGCCTTTAACAAATTTTTTGCTACTTTATCTCAGTAGCAAAGCGGGATGTATAACTTTAAGATTTGCGTACTTTTAGGGATTTTAAGGTTTGATTGAGGTGTGAAGGGAGCAGTAATGGGGAAACAGATAGCTTTGGCAAAACGAGGTTTGTAAGTAAATTCCACTATTTATTTCTGCAAAAACGGGAAAATGCTAATAATGAGAGAGAAAAAAAGTAGAAAACAAAAAAGACAACTTGAAATGAGGAAAAAATACAAAAGAAGGATAAAGCGTCGTCAAGAGAATAAACATTATGATTTAGATTCTTTAAGGACAGCTTTCTCTGGATACGACAAATTGACTTTGTTAAGTAAAATTTCTGGACTCAATTTATTACCACAAAACCAAGGGAGAACTATTCGACTGGAGATAGCGCAACGAATGGCATGTTCCGCA
>JASFVS010000146.1:0-7329 GCA_050049715.1 Phycisphaerales bacterium | reverse complement strand
ATTGGCGGTTCTCCCGGAGAGGATGACCCCGAGCCGGTTACCAATGTTGTCATTAATGAAATTATGGCACATACGAATTATGACAATCCCGCTTTGCCCGAATATGACTCCAACGACTGGATAGAACTTTATAATACTACCAGCATAAGTATCAATTTGAATGACTGGTATTTAAGTGACGATGTTGGTGATTTGAAAAAGTGGGCTATTCCCACAATGGATGTAGCCGGTTTGAGCTTTATTAGTTTTGATGAGATTACCGGCTTCCATAATCCAATCGACATTGGTTTTGGTCTGAATAAAGCTGGAGAACAGGTAATTCTGTCTTATCTTCCCGGTGGCCCAGAAGACCGTGTCGTTGACTGTGTAAGATTTAAAGGTCAGGATAATGATATTTCTCTGGGCCGGTATCCGGATGGCAATGTTTACTGGTTTGCTGCAACACCCTCACGGGATTCGGTTAATACGAATCCACTTCCATATCCGGTGGTTATCGATGAGCTGATGTATCATCCTGTGGATGTTAACGAGGAATATATTGAATTATACAATCCCACATCTGCACGAGTATTTCTGGAAGATGCTATTGGTACCTGGCGTCTGGACGGCGCTGTGAGTTACACATTTCCGCCGGGTACGTCTATTGTCGCCGGTGGCAGATTGATAATAGTAGGTTTCGATCCATCTGTAGAAACTGCTCGATTAAATGCTTTCATTAACTCATACGATACCATTCCTTTAATTCCCGGGATGGATATAGTAGGGCCCTGGTCTGGCAATTTATCTAATGCCAGCGAACGGATTAGCCTGGAACGACCTTTGGAGTCTGACCAGGTGGGTCAATCGATTTGCTGGGTGATTGTAGATGAAGTAATCTATGCTGATGTATCTCCCTGGTCCGAGAATGCGGATGGTGAAGGTTTTGTTTTGCAGAGGATTTCTACAGACCGGTATAGTTCCGGCAATGACCTGGCCAACTGGCAGGCGGTTCTACCCACACCCGGTTCGGATTAATGTATTCTTGCGCAAATAACTAATTTTCCATATCTATTCTGATTGATTTTGTTGATTGCTGCTTTTGTTATTGCATCAGTATCTCCATTTTTAAGCAAAAAGGCTCGATATACACCCTATATTTCTAAATGCCTGTTATATTGACGGGTAAGAAAATTGCCGCTGGATTGCCGGGAAACTTCTGGGCATAACTCGATTGACTTGGTAAAATTCTAAAAAATTTCGAATGTTTTTGTATATCTGCTTTGTATTTTTTCGTCTTGTGGCTTTTTGGGGAAAGCGTTGAACGAGAAAAGCAAATTATTTCCGATAGGTACAGCCGCAAAAAAAGCTGGCATTTCTCGTCAATCTCTGCAATATTACCTTATGGTAGGCCTGCTTGAACCAACGGAAGTTACTTCGACAGGCAGGCGGCTATTTGATGAAGAAAGAATAAAGAGAATTAAACTGATAAAAAAACTTAACGATAGCGGCTATCCTTTGCGTGCTATAAGGGAGCTATTCATGGAGGGCCGCGGTAATTTGGAAGGGACTGAATCGTGAGTGATTATGAGACTACACAAAGAAGACGTAATATGATTGTTGGCGTTTTTGTTGTATTGGGTTTGTGTGCGCTTGTGTGGCTTGTCTTTAAGTTTGGTGATTTACCAATAGCCGTGACAAAAATTGGTTCTTTTAACGTGTCAATTCAATTCCCTACAGCACCGGGAGTACAGAGAGATACTCCTGTGCGCTTTTGTGGTTATCAAATTGGCAGAGTAACGAATGTCAATCCACCGAAGGCCATGAGAGACTTAAATACCGGCAAGTTTTACCATCAAACTATTGTCGTTATTAGTATTGATAAGAGATACAGTGATATTCCGGACGATGTTGAAGCAAAACTCATGACACGCGGCTTGGGCAGTAGTTATATCGAATTAAAACTTAGCTCTTATGATGTCAATGAGCCTACCGGAACATTTTTATCTCATGGTAGTAAATTACAAGGTTCAACCGGTATAACCAGTGAGTTTTTTCCGGAGGAAAGCCAGGAAAAATTACAGGAGTTAGTCGAGGGGCTTAGGATTCTTGTTGGTAATGCAAACGATATCGTTGGCAGCCCCAAGAACAAACAAAATCTTAATAAAATTATAAATAACGTGACTGAGGCGTCGGAAGATGCTAAGCAGACAATAAGGGAGTTTAAGAAACTTGCTGTTGCCGGCACTAAAACAATGGAAACAGCCGATTCTAAGATAGAAGAGCTTGCTGTTTCGTTGGTTCATACGAGCGATGAAATAGGTAGGGCGGCTGTTAATTTGCGTCAAGTCCTGGAGAAAATAAACGAAGGTGAAGGAAGTGCTGCCAAGATTGTTAACGATGGACGACTATATGAAAATCTTCTTGAAAATTCTCAGCAATTACAATTATTGTTAGAGGAATTAAAGCTATTCGTTGTGAAAGCCAGTGATAAAGGCTTACCTATCAAACTAAAATAAAACTGAAGTGGAGGGTAATAGGCTTGGCTTTAATTTAGTTTTCCTTTTGCACTTGTCTTTCCTGGTAAGATATTAGAACTTCATCTCCACGGAGAAATAGTATCGAGGTTCACTGTATCCCAGATTACCGTAGGCGGGACGGTCCATCTGGTTACTCGAAGGCGGGGTATCATCGGCCAAAACATTTTTAACAACACCTTTAATATTAAGATTCTTGTTGACTTTGTACACAACAGATAAATCAACCAGATGTCGAGGTTTTTCATATTCACTGTGGATTCCCGGAGACATTGAATGAGTGTATCTGGAATTATAGACATAACTAATACCGACTTTGAGGCGATCTTCCAGAAATCGTGACATTAGATTCAGCTTGACCTGATGTTCCGGGTAACGCTGTGTGACATTATTGTTAATCACTTTTGCATAACCGTAACTGGTATCAATTGTGGTGTTATCAGTCAGGTCGTACTTGATAATTGGCTCAAAGCCCCAAATGTGAAAACGTCCATCGGTGTTCTGGAACATGCCGGGAACCATTTTCCCGGGGTCCCCTGACCAGTCGGCGGTTACCGATGACCAGGCGGCGGGCAAGTTCCCCCAGGCGAGCTGGTCGGTAAAGGTGTTGTAGAATAGATTGAGTCCGACTTCCAGTTTTTTACTAAATACTTTCTGGAAGTTTAATTCCCAGGAATCCATTGTTTCTTCTTTCAGTGGAAATGTGGGAAGACCTAATCCTTTTGCTATGCTATTGTTGTAAACGTTAAACTGGTAATATGACGCATCCGGCATACGGAAGCCGTGCTGATATGCTCCCTTGATGTTGGTTGTTTTATCTACTTCGTATGCGAAGGCAAAACGGGGTGAGATATGACCTTTTATTTCTTTAGGCTTATAGCTCATTGTTGCGGGCCAGAAATTGGACATTTCGTCCAAATCATATTCGTCATAGCGAACGCCCGGAACAAAAGTTAACTTATCGGTCAATGAAATTACATCTTCGGCAAATAAACTTGTTTCATACCATTCCGTATCAATCGATTCGAATCCATCTATGGGTTTGTGGTTGAAGTAGAAATCGGTTGTTCGAAATTTTTTGTATCCGTATGATCCACCGATAGCAAGCTGGTGCTTCCCGATTCGTGTGGTCTTATAAATAGGTTTTATTTCCCAGTGACGTTCAGAACCGCCCTTTAGATATAAGTTGCCGTTGTGGCCGGTGACACCAAAATCTGCCCATATAAATGAGCCGATTAAATCCAGTGAATCGGTCTCGGAAAAAGTAAACTTATATTTGGGACGCAATCCCATAGTCTGATTTACGAAATGACCGGGTTCATTAGTGCTGTTTTTCTGGGGATGGAGCACGTAATTGAACCAGTTCAGGTTAAAGCTGTAGTGATTCCACGTGGTTGAAAAACGGTAATTTCCCTGGTTGTATCCGAACGCGGAAGTATCCTGATCATAGTTCATCGTGTATCCGAATGTTTCATCCGGTTCAAAGCCTCTGGCGTCGTAAGCACCACCATAAACGTAGAGATTCCGTCTGTCACCGTAATTGAAACCGTAACCGGCCTCAAACAAATTCGATTCTTCCGTTAAGCCAAATTCATAACGGCTGAAGAATCCCGGATGAGATAACCCGGTTTTGGGAATCATATTAATAAAGCCATTAATTGCACCTGAGCCGTGTTGAATTGCTCCGGGGCCGTTTATGATTTCTATTTTTGACATATCACCGAGGAATGGGGAAAGCAATCCGACCATATAACCGAAATGGCTTCTATAATTAATTTGTTGGCCGTCTATCATAACAAGGGTTTTGGCGTTGTTATCGAGCAATAAGCCACGTACACCGTGAAGTCTGCCTTGCCTTTCATGAGAACCGACGATACTGCCGGGGACATACAATTCCAGCAAATCGCCCAGAGTACGAACTGAGGTATTGTTAATCTCATTCATGTCATAAACCATTATATAGCCGGGTGCCTTCATCGTAGTCGTTGCAAAAAATCCTGCGGAAGTGACTTCGACCTGCATTAACTCTTCAAGAGACATTTCAAACATATCTGTTTGCCCATTGTCCCCGTCATTTGTTTGACTGTTGTTCTGTTTGGCTTCGACATTGTTTGGTTCAGCGGCAAGTATATTCGCACTTAATGTCAGGATAAATGGAATCGATAAAAAGAACACAACCTGTAGAGTTTTTATTCTATTGCACATAATCGTCCTCAACAAGTAGTATTGGCTTCGAGTTTTGCATTGTTAATCTCTATTTCTTTCTTTGGCAATGTGAAGAAAAATGTGCTTCCTTCACCGACTTTTGATTCGATCCAAATCTTCCCACCGTATAGTTCAACAATTTTCTTTGTTACGGTTAGGCCAACGCCAGTGCCTTGAAATTCTTCACTCGTTGACAAGGCCTGGAACATTTTGAAAATTTTATCGAAATCTTTTTCTTGAATGCCGGGTCCGTTATCGGCAATACTAAATTTCCAGAAATCGTCCTCTTCGGCACAGTTGATTTTTATCTGGCCCTGTGGCTTGTCCATATATTTAATTGCGTTACTCAGCAAATTTTGAAAGAGCTGCATAATGTGAATCTCTTCGGATTCGATGACAGGGAGTTTGCCTTCGATTGTCACTTTTATGTTTTCCGGCGGAACGACCATATCGATGATTTCCGGCATAAACGTTTCGAGATTTACTTGGGTCTGTTTTCCTTCTGCACGGCCAATCCTTGAATATGTGAGCATACCGTCGATCAGCGCATACATTCGTTCCACACGTGCCAGAAGTAAATCCATTTGTTCTTTACCGTCTTCACTGAAATTATCTCCACAATCGGACAGTATCCAATTAGCTAAGGTCTTAATACCACGCAAAGGTGCTTTTAAATCATGAGATACTATGGATGCAAAATCTTTAAGTTCTTTGTTTATGTTTTCTACCTTCCTGAGAAGTTCAGCTTGTTTGAGTTCGGCTTGCTTACGTTCTGTGATATCCCGTCCGACAGCTATTACAAACCTTTTGTTAACGAGCGTCCCTGTTGAAAGCGACAATTCTATTGGGAATTCTTCCCCGTTACTTCGTAGAGCCGTAAGCTCTATTGTATTACCGATCGCTGCATCTGGTTTGCCTGTGGCGAAATACTCCTTAAGGTATTGTTGGTGTTGTTGCCTGTACTCCGGTGACAATAGATAGTCGAGAGATTGGCCAAGCACATTTTCTCTCTTGTACCCGAACATTTTTTCAGCAGCCGGGTTGAAAAGATTTATTAGTCCATTATTGTCGATGGACAACATGGCCTCTTTCGTAGCATTTATTATTGTCCGCAGCAGATTTTCGTTTCTTGAAAGGGCCATTTTTGCCTGCTTACGTTCGATGGCATATCGGATGGTTCGAACGAGTGCATATTCCAGAGATTTTCCTTTTGTCAGGTAGTCTTCTGCGCCTGACCTTATGGCCTCAAGACCAACCTCTTCGTTATCCAGACCGGTTAATACGACAATAGGGAGATTTGGATTGGTTTTATGAGCTTTTTGGACAGTTTCCATACCTTGGCTGTCTGGAAGGCCAAGATCAAGCAATACGATATCATACTCGTTATGACTTAACTGTTCAGTCGCCTCGGACAGAGTTTCTGCCGTTTCTATGTTGAACTGTACAGACTGTGATGATTTAGCTAAGGCCAGCTTGACTAACTGGCGGTCAGCCGGGTCATCATCGACTAACAGAAGATATAATGTTTCTGTTTTGGAATTCATTAGTATGGTTTACTCTCTTACAAATAACGAACCAGTATTCGTTAATATGTTGCATTGCTTCATTAAATCCCTCTAAACTTCCGGGTTTCTTTATATATCCTGAGGCCTGAAGTTTGAATGTCTCCAGAACGTCTTTATCCGAATCTGATGTCGTAAGAATCACGACGGGTATTGTGTCAAGTAGATCATCGGATTTCAGTCGTTTTAGAAATTCTTGCCCGCAGATTCCGGGCATATTCAAATCTAACAGTATTAAATCCGGCATTGGAGTTTTGTCATCGCCTCTCTTACTGCCTTCCAAGTATTCCAGAGCCTCCTCGGCATTGTTTACAATAAAAAGCTCATTCGCGATTTTTTCACGCTCAAGTGATTTTTTCACAAGTTTCTGGTCGCCAGGGTCATCTTCGACCAGCAGTATTACCACGGATTTGAACATGTCCATTTTGCGTTCCTTTCTAATATACTCTTTAGTCTGCTAAATTGTTAAAAGCCCTATGGTTTTTGTTGAGAATAAGATCCTGGATTTAGCTTTTCACAAGAGAGCAGTGGCCGACCAGTACTCAATGGTCTCTTTCATAATTTTTTTAAATTCCTCTATGCTTCCCGGTTTTTGTATGTATCCTGCTGCGTGCAACTTGTAACAATCTTCTATGTCGGTTTCTGAGTCAGAGGTTGTAAGAACAACAACGGGAATGTTATTCAGGTTTTCGTTCGCCTTGATACATCTTAAAAATTCTTTCCCGCCCATACCCGGCATATTTAAATCGAGCAGTATTAAATTCGGACGAGGATTCTCTTCGGCGCCGTTGTCATTGTGTGTAAGATACTTCAACGCCTCTTCTCCGCTGCCTACGATGCGGAGTTCAATTGGTGCTTCCTGAGCAGACAACGCATTCTTGACCAATTTCTGGTCACCAGGGTCATCTTCAACCAGGAACAGTACTAAAAATTTTGATGTATCCATTTTTTAAACCCCCAAATTAATAAGATTTATTGGTTCCGAAGGGCCTGAGGTTGCCTCTTCATTTTCAACTGAGATTTGCGATACCGGTATTGTGAACCAAAAA
>JASFVS010000222.1:0-5427 GCA_050049715.1 Phycisphaerales bacterium | reverse complement strand
TTTCGTTCAGCCTTTAACTGAGGTAATTGCGCAGAAACGTTTAACGTAGATTTCACAGAGGCCCTTGGATGGCTATCGAAGCTCCAATAAGTAAGTTTAAGAAAACTAATTTCAAAATCTATATCGTATTCTGCGTTGTGGTGGCGATTATTTTTGCATACGATGGTTATTTGAGTAAGTATGAATGGTCCGGCCGTTATAATTTCTATCGAGAAAATGTTCTCGATAATGACGGTAAACCTAATCCCACAATGCGTTTTAACCGTATATCGCCACCTGTTTTTATTGCTATCGCAGTTTTCTTTAGTATTTATCTGTTTGCAGTAAAGGACAAAAAGCTCATTGCAGAGGAAAACGAGCTTATAATTAGCGACGATAAAAGAATTTCTTATGACTCAATACAACAAATAGATAAAACATACTTCGAAAAGAAAGGCTTTTTTGTAATAACGTACAAGGATAAAAACGGCAAAGAGGTTAGATATAAGCTGCATGACAGAGCGTACGATAATTTAGCCGCCGTTTTGGAACATATAGTGTCAAAAATCACCTGAACATAAAAGCATAATGGAATTTTTACGTTCGTGAATTAATACTACTTTAAGGGAAAGGTTCAAATGAATAATTGCGTTGTCGGATTGCAATGGGGCGATGAAGGAAAAGGTAAAGTTGTCGACATTCTTGCTGAGCAGAGCGATATTGTTGTTCGATACAGTGGTGGGGCCAATGCCGGACATACCGTTGTTGTGGGTGACAGTAGATTTGCCCTGCACCTTTTGCCCAGCGGCTCAGTCAGGTCGAATACTACCTGTGTAATCGCGAATGGCGTGGTTATTGACCCTGATGTTCTTATAGAAGGGATT
Source organism: Phycisphaerales bacterium (assembly GCA_050049715.1). Classification (GTDB taxonomy): domain Bacteria; phylum Planctomycetota; class Phycisphaerae; order Sedimentisphaerales; family Anaerobacaceae; genus NIOZ-UU13. Next base: position 4,564 of record JASFVS010000222.1, on the reverse strand, counting down.
AAGACTCTTGGCGAGAAGAATATATCCTTAGACGGCCGACTTTTTATCAGTGAAAATGTTCACGTTGTACTGGATTATCATAAAAGAGAAGACCAGTTACGCGAAGAGTCTCTCGGGAAAAATAAAATTGGAACAACGATTCGAGGTATCGGGCCTTGTTATGCCGATAAGGTTGGCAGAAGCTTTGCCGTTCGTATGGCCGACTTTCGAAATCTGGAAAAACTCAAAGAAAAGATACATACTATTGTCGCGTATAAAAACAAAGTTTTCGGAGCGGTTTACGGTGCTGAGTTAATGAGTGCCGACGATATTTTTAAAAAGTGCAAATTATACGCCGACAGGCTTTTGCCTTTCGTGACGGATACAACTGAATTTTTGCACAAAGCAATTAGGGACGGCAAGTCTATACTTTTCGAAGGTGCCCAGGGTGCATTGCTTGATTTGGACCATGGCACTTTTCCCTTTGTGACCAGTTCCAATGCAAGTTCACTTGGTATGCCCGCCGGCTGTGGTGTACCGGCTAAGTTTGTTGATAAATCTATTGGGGTTGTCAAAGCTTACACAACAAGAGTCGGTTCCGGTCCCTTCCCTTCCGAGCTGGACAATGAAACAGGTCAGTACATTCGTGATAAGGGGAACGAATATGGCACTACGACGGGACGGCCTCGGCGATGCGGATGGTTCGATGCCGTAGCTGTGTCGTATGCCGTTACTATAGGTGCCATCGACGAGGTGGCATTGATGCATCTGGATACACTGGCCGGCCTGAAAGAATTGAAGATTTGCAGGGCATATAAAATCGACGGGGAAGAAAAGACATTTTTCCCGGCAAATATTGACAGGCTGTCGCGTGCAAGCTGTGTTTATGAGACAGTACCCGGCTGGGAGGAGGAGATAACTGAAGTAAAGGAATTTAAGGACCTTCCTGTTAACGCCCAGGACTATGTCCATCGAGTCGAAGAGAAGATTGGCAGGCCAGTCACGTTCGTCGGCGTGGGGCCAAAGAGAAGTCAGACCTTACTCAGATGATAGCTCGTTTGTTGCAATGAATAATTTCAAAGATAAACTTGAAGCAACTGCCAAGCGCCTTGGTTTAGTGCCTGAACAAATGCCCCGCCATCTCGCTATAATTATGGATGGTAACGGCCGGTGGGCGCAGGAAAAAGGTCTGTCGCGTGCGGAGGGACATCGCGAGGGTGGAAGAGCGGTTGAGGAAATAGCTCAGTGCTGTGTTGATTTTGGCATTGAGTCTCTGACTTTATATTCCTTCAGTATAGAGAATTGGAAGAGGCCTGAGCATGAAATTAATGCTCTTATGCATTTATACACTCAGTATCTGATCCATATTCGTCCTACGTTAATGAAGAATAACGTGAAATTGGTTCACCTCGGTCGTCTGGCCGGCCTTCCCAACTCTGTGCAGCAGGAACTTGCACAAACAATCGAGACGACGGGTAAGAATACCGGCATGATACTTGCGTTGGCACTAAACTATGGCGGCAGAGTAGAAATCGTAGATGCAACACAAAAAATAGCTGAGGAATATAAGAACGGTAAGTTACAACTAAGTGATATCGATGAAAATTGTATAAGCCAACATTTATATACGGCAGGACTTGCTGAGCCGGACCTTCTGATAAGAACGGCGAATGAAATGAGAATCAGTAATTTTCTGCTGTGGCAAATTTCATACAGTGAATTCTACGTTACAAAAACTTTTTGGCCGGACTTTAAAAAGTCGGCTCTGGAAAAGGCAATCCAGGCCTACGCCAAACGAACACGACGTTTCGGAACAATCAGATGATAAGGTGAATAAATTTATTCACTCGTTTGGGTATAAAGGCAGTTACAGAATATAGGAAATTATGCTCAAGCACCGGTTGTTTTTTGGAATATTAATGGCGGTATTTTTTGCCGTCGTTTTATTATTTGATGGTTGGCTGGATGGCTCAATTACATCTTCAACGTATGATGATAAATCCATCCAGGGCACAATCTTTTGTATCCTTATTGCTTTACTGGTTATTCCTGCGCAGCTCGAACTGTCAAAACTTGCGGCGGCGAAGAATTTGAAGATTTTTGTTCCGGTTTCCATTATCGCCTCGATTCTGTTTGCTACCTATCGATACTGGCAGCAGTTTTTTACAATTCCGGTGGAGAGCTGGTTGATTTTTTTGGTAGTCTTCGCTTTTTTGGCGCTGATTTTATACCAGTATATTTTCTGCGGAACTTCGGGGGTTTTAGCTAACTGCGGGGCGAGTTATTTTTCGATTTTATATCTTGGGCTTTTTAGCAGCTTTTGTATGGGAATACGGCTTAAATTTGGCTTATGGCCTTTGTTTATGTTTATTTTTGTCGTAAAATTTGCCGATATAGGGGCTTACGCCGTTGGGAAGTTATGTGGCAAGCATAAATTTTCACCAAATATCAGTCCTGGAAAAAGCTGGGAAGGTATGGGTGGAGCGGTCGGGGCTGCAATTATTGTTGCTGTTGGTTTTGCCGTCAGTTGTGATATAATGTTTTGGCCGTTAGCAATTGTATTTGGCGTATGTTTTGCGTTCATAGGGCAGATTGGTGATTTAGTCGAATCTATGATAAAACGGGATGCTGAACAGAAAGATTCTGCCAGCAAAGTACCGGGCTTCGGCGGGGTACTTGATATTATCGATTCGCCTTTGTTCGCAGCGCCGTTTGGATATTTGTTTTTTATGTTAAGCCTTCGATAAGGGAGAGCTTTGGAAGTTACGATACAATTAGATTCAACCGACAGACAGCTTGAATTGTTCGGCCCTGCCGATAGTTATCTTCGGATGTTGCGGCAGCAGTTAGAGGTGAAGATTACCGCCCGTCAGAACAGTTTAATCATCGCGGGCAAAGAGAAAGATGTAAACAGGGCTGTTGAGGTCATCGATAAAATGCAAAAACAGCTTCTGAAGCGTGGCTCGTTAACTTCTGCGAATGTAGCTGCTATTATCAACCAGGGTGATTCGCACCGAACCGCTCAAGCCGATGAGGCTGTTACCGTTTATGCTCATAAAAAGGTGATTGAGCCATCCACCAAGGGACAATTAAAATACATCAAAACAATGTTGGCCAATGACCTGACCTTTTGTATAGGGCCGGCGGGAACCGGCAAAACATATCTGGCTGTTGCGATTGCGGTTTCGATGTTGAAGAGAAAGCAAATCAGGAGGATTGTGCTTGCGCGCCCTGCCGTAGAGGCAGGTGAGAAGCTCGGCTTTTTGCCGGGTGATATTCAGGCGAAAGTCAATCCGTATCTTCGTCCTTTGTTTGATGCGCTCGAGGATATGATGGATTTTGCCCAGATGAAAAAATTCATGGAATTGGATATTATCGAGATAATCCCCCTTGCTTTTATGCGCGGCCGGACGTTAAACGAAGCGGCTATTATTTGCGATGAAGCCCAAAACACTTCCGCCCTGCAGATGTTAATGGTCTTAACAAGACTGGGCCACGGCTCCAAAATGATAATAACGGGAGATATAACACAAATTGACCTGGAACCCGGCCAAAAAAGTGGTATGGTTGAGGCGATTGAGATATTGCGACGAATTAAAGGCATAGGTTACGTAAAATTATCACAGAGAGACATAGTGCGGCACCGACTGGTTCAAAATATTGTGCAGGCTTATAAAAAGAAGTCGAAAACTGATTAGTCAATACTATTTTATAGGCAGAGTTGGTCATAGTTGATAAGGTATGTCGTATGAAGTAATGCTCCTTATTTGCTGATGGCTGTTTTTATAGGATAAGTAAATGGCGTTTTTAAAGAAAGTAAGTCCACGTCGAAGCCAGGTACGCAAGAATATATCTGATGAGCGTTTTTCTAAGATAAGCCAGCTGCTTAATACGGATTCTTTAATTTCGATTCTGCTATGGTGTCTTTTCGTGGCTCTCTGTGTTCCTATTTTAACTTTCGAGTATATTCAGCAAGCCCAATATTTGAATCTGGTGGTTATCTCCGTGATAGTAGTGTTGGTCTGTCTTGCTATGGCCTTCTATATTTACCATTATCAAAAACGTATAATAACGAATCACAGCAGGGCACTGGCCCTGGTTGGCTTGTATATATTGTTGTTGGGGATAACCAAACTTATCACATTTTCGTTTAACCATACCTCCGTCGCGACCGGCTGCGCAGTCACTGCGGCGGTTATATTGACAATTGCATATAACCAGCGCTTTGCAATAGGTATGGTTATGTTTTATTGCCTGCTTGCCTGCTTTGCTACGGGAGGACTTAAGGGATATCAGCTGACAGGTATTGACTTGTTTGTAACGATGCTCGCCGGTGCTCTGACGTGCTGTTTTTCACTAAGAGAAATCCGGACGAGAATGAAACTTCTCAAAGTAAGCACACTTGCAGCGACATTTGTGTTTATAACTGCGTTTTCTTTATCTTCTTTTGACCTTTCGGCCCAGAGGCTTTTGCCGACAGATATTCAGGGATTATCGTTGGCTGATACTTTTAGTATTGCCGGCTATCACGCAGGCGCCACTTTTTTAGTTGGCCTGCTCATCCAGAGCCTGCTGCCGCTAATTG
>JASFVS010000007.1:0-22354 GCA_050049715.1 Phycisphaerales bacterium | reverse complement strand
TGAGAAAGTCTTTAATATAGCGACAAGTATGACCCTTCTGGACTACAGCGATGCGAACCAGCCTTTATTGAGAAAGCTTGCGATGGAAGCCCCAGGCACGTTCAGTCATAGTTTGTTAATAGGTTCCGTAGCCGAGGCCGCCGCCGAGGCTATAGGACGAAACGGCCTTTTATGCCGGGTGGGCGCTTACTATCACGATATTGGAAAAATCAATAAGGCGAACTATTTTATCGAAAATGAATTCGGCTCTGCGAGCAGACATAAAGAATTGTCTCCGACAATGAGTCAGTTAATTATAGTCGGCCATGTAAAAGACGGGATAGAAATGGCAAAGGAATACGGCCTGCCCGGTGTTATTCGGCAATTTATCGAAACACACCACGGCACAACATTGATTGAGCATTTTTACAACGAGGCCAGGAAATTAAAAATGAAAAACTCGAAAGGAAAATCTGTCGATGAGCCTTCCGAGAGCGAATTCAGGTATCCCGGGCCCAAGCCTCGCACAAAAGAAGCTGCGATTGTAATGTTAGCTGATACTATCGAAGGTGCCGTTAGAAGTCTCCCTGAAGTAACGCCGACAAAAGTGGAGGCGGTTGTACATACTATGTCTATGAGACGCCTGCAGGACGGCCAGTTCGATGAATGTGATATGTCTCTGCGGGAATTGAGCCAGATAGAGGCAAGTATATCCAAGACCCTCGCGGCGCACCACCACGGTCGAATCGCATATCCGAAACCCCCGGACAGGCCGGTAGAGGAAGAGACTGAAACTGAAGAAGTTAAGCAAAGTAGCAGCTGACACTTATGGCCTCCGCTAAAAAAGACCGGAATATAATTGTTCAAATCAGTAATAATTTCGCCGATGTAGAAGTTCGTGCGTCTAAAGTACAAAAATTGGCCGAAGTTGTTTGTGAACGTTTTAAGTTACCGAAAGCAACGGTCAGCATTGCAATAGTTGACGATGCCCAAATCCGGAAGTTAAACAGCCGGTTCCTGAAGCGTAAATCGACTACTGATTGTTTAAGTTTCGACCTGTCCGACGATAAAATGGCAAAGTCGCCAAAATTATTCGAGCTTGTCGTCAACGGCCAAATGGCCGTCAGACAGGCACAGTTACGAGGGCATTCCGGCCAGGCGGAGCTGGCGCTTTATATAATACATGGTCTTCTGCACAATCTGGGTTTTGATGATTCTACGCCGGATAAGGCCCGAAAAATGCATAATATGGAAGATGAAATTTTACAACAACTTGGCTATGGTTTAGTGTATAATAAGAATACAGGAAAATAAGTTCGAAAGGAACTTATAATGTATTGTTCTTTCCTGTGAACAGATATATTTGAAAGGTTATTGCGAAGTGGGATATGTTGGCTGGTCGGTATTGCTGATTTGTATTTTTGCCGGCGTTACATTGTTCTTTTCCGTCAGTGCGGTTGCTCTGCGAACGTTTTCGCACGTCAAATTGCAGGAAGCGTTCAGGAAAATAAAAAAGAAAGCTGACCCGGAAAAGCTCACCGAGAAACTTGCGGAAAAGGCCGAAGAATTGATTTTGACGTGCTCTTTGTACCGGCTCATCTTTAATATGTGCATATTGCTTCTGTTGGTAACTGTTTTAGTCAGGCCCGGTGATGTACCGAACGTTGCCAGTCTTGTAAGTGGCTTTTTACTTACTTTCATTATTGCGATAGCAATATTTTCGGTTTTCAGCCTCGCAATCCCTCACGCCTGGGCCAAGTACGCAGGGGAAAATTTTCTAAGCCGGACGTATAAGCTGATAATTGGTTTTGCGCTCCTGGCGTCGCCGGCTCTTTATATCTTTAAATTATACGATGGTTTTGTCAAACGCATGGCGGGTGTGGCTGAAACTACACCCGAAGAGCAGCATGAAGAAAAACAGGAAGAATTCATAACCGGCCTTGAGCAGCACAGGACCGAAGGCGTGCTTGACGAGGAAGAGCAGGAGATGATTGAAAATGTATTAGAGCTGAGCAATACCACCGCCGATCAGATTATGACTCCTCGAACCGATATCATAGCTGTGGAAGTAAATTCTGATTTGAAAAAGGTATTGGATACGATTACTAACGCCGGCCATACCCGCGTGCCGGTCTATGAATACAATATCGATAACATAATCGGGCTTGTTTATGCCAAGGACCTGCTGGCCGAAATAGGCAAAAGCGGCGCCGGGTTTAAATTACGTGATAAAATGAGAAACGCCTATTTTGTTCCTGAAAGCAAGCCCCTGCGGACGTTGCTTCATGAATTTCAAAATCAAAAACTGCATATAGCCGTAGTGCTGGATGAATATGGAGGGACGGCCGGCGTTGTTACTTTGGAGGACATCCTCGAAGAATTGGTCGGTGAAATAACCGATGAATACGAGGAAACACCGGGCGAGCCGATAAAGAAAATAGACCAGGATACAATCGAAGCCGACGCCAGAACAAGTATCGACGATATCAACGACCAGCTCGAATTGGATTTGCCCGAAGATGAAGATTACGAGACTATAGGCGGCTTCGTCTTCTCGCGGCTTGGTTATATCCCCAAGACCGGCGAGAGTTTCGATTATGAAAATCTGAAATTCACGATAGCTTCGGCCGAGGCCCGGAGAATAAAGCGCGTCAAAATCCAGAAGGCCACTGAGTAATAAAAAGCACGAAGCACGAAGCACGAAATTCTAAATCCGAAACAAATTTAAATGAAAAAAACCAAAATTAAAAACGTGTTGTTTTGAACATTTGAAATTAGAATTTTGATATTGTTTCGATTTTCGATATTCGGCATTCGAATTTATTAACAGATTATGTTAACCAAAGATATGGCCATTTGCATACGCGCGGTGGATTATTCCGAAACGTCCCAGATAGTAACGCTTTTTACCAGGGCGACCGGCAAAATCGGCGCCATCGCCAAAGGCTCCAAACGCCCCAGGTCCTCGTTCGGCGGCCCCATCGAGATATTCTCACATGGTAAGATTGTTTTCTCCGACCCGAACAGGGAAAAACTCGCCACTTTGACGGAGTTGGAGTCCGTCTATGGAGGGCGGGGCATTAATGGACTTGGTAAAAATCTTTTTGCCCTGAATTGCTGTCTTTTCGGCGCTGAATTATTGGATAAATTCACACACAATTACGACCCGCACCCGCAGCTTTTCGATGGCTTCCTGGAGTTTTTGCAAAATACTCACAACGCTGAAAAGAACTCTGAAATCTTGGCGCTTTTAATTCTGTTCCAGCTGACATTGCTCAAAGAGGTCGGCCTGCAGCCGGTGCTGAATTCCTGTGTAAACTGCAAAACGAAATACGAGATGCGAGATACGAGATACGGGGTTTATTTTTGCAGTTCGGCCAACGGCCTGATTTGCAGGGATTGCGAAGGCAGTTTCCCCGATAAAGTCAGCCTGTCCCGAGCCGCCGCAAATTGCCTGAGCAACTTAAAACTGCTTGAAGTATCGAACGAGAAAACTTTGAAGGAAATAGAAGGAATCTTAATTCACCACTTCACCGAGCTCCTCGGCCACAAACCAAAAATGGCAAAACACGTTTTGAAGTAATCAATCATTAATAAATTGAATGAGCCTTTTCTAGTCTCTAAAGGTCCGTTTTTCGAAAACCTATCACGAAGATTAGCTGTTGTTCGTTATCTTCCAATAATTCGACAAATATTCTGTGGAGGGTACCTTTTGGTTTTGGAGGATATATATATTCTTTCCCATACGGCCTTCTGGGGATTGTCATGTATGTGCCTATAAGTTGAGTATTTAGTGGCTTATAACGGATATTCGGCATTAAAATTGTTAGTGACTTGGAATCTAATTTCTCTATCTTTACATTGCTCCAATCAAACTCGTACTCTACTGACAGATCTCCCTCACGTGGAAAAGTGGTGCTTGAAAAAGTATTTGAAAGGTTTACTCCAAACAATACGTATCCGGCAGGGTACTTTTGTAACAATCTTTTTCTATTGTCTTTACTTTTAGATTCAATTAATTCATCTAATTTCGAATTTATCGCTTGTTGCTTTTCTTGTAGTTTCTTACTTTCAATAGCAGTAGCTTTTGTGCCAAAATAGTGAGACCCAAAACCAGCAATAGCAGTTATTGCAATCCCAAAGGCAAAAATAATTTGGCAAATTGTTTGTAGTGTTCCTGGATGCATATTTTTCCTTTGCGGCTTCAGTTACCTAATTCCTCTTCACAGATTTTGGCCCATTGCTCAAATGCCAAGAATGGCGCTTTATCACCTAGAATTTTCCTAAGTATCCCGCAAGTCGCTGCACATGCGGTAAGAGAATCAGAATGTTCTAGAATATCTTTGGCTGACTCACAGATTTCATTCTTAGGCTTGTCTGAAATATGACTCATCATAGAAGGAATATGATTCTGCGGAAAGTTGGGGCTTTGAAGATGTTGGAACAACTCAAAAGTAGAAAGTTTGTCTGCTTCTATTTTTTCGTCTTTTCGACTGATAGAAAGATTAAATCGCACTCCTGGCACTGAACTGTAGGAAAGCAGTTCTCTCTCGATTGTGTATACCCGGCGTTTTGCCATAGCCGCAAACGGACTTTGTACAGAAGCGATGTTTTTTAAAGAAAGGTAGGCTTTTCGTGAACCAAAACGCGCAGCATCTTCTAGCTCAATTATACTTTTAAGCTGATCAAACTGTTCTTTAGCATTTTGTGAGAGTTTCATGGACTGCTCTAATGCGTCCTGCATTTCTTCCTTAAACTTTTCAACTTCTGGAGCTATTTCTTCTCTCATAAGATACTCTGCATTTTCAGACGCAACATTACTTACCGTCTCTCTTATTCTTGGGTCTTTGAACTCTTTTCGTATCCGGTCTTTAATAAAATCCTCTGTAGAATCCATAGCAGAAAGATAAACTTGGACAAGTCCGATGCCCAATACTAAGGATACTACTCCTCCCCAAAATATGGCCCCTATAATGAACTTCTTACGCACATGCTTCCAAATGAGATTGAGCTGTTCATATGATAGCGTTATTGGTTTTTCCGTTTTTGGATTTGTGCCACAATTAGGACAGATTACGAGACGCTCGTCAACTTTTTTGCCACACGATCTACAATTTAAATTACTCATCATTCAACAGAAAATTTACTTATTTCGCCTTAGCTTTAAATCAAAGATGTTATCACTCGCTTATCTAATACCAACTTACACCGCATAAGCCAAATTTTCAAGAAAAATCCGTATCTTGATTCTTGACGCATTTCTACCTTCAGTTCGCACTTCTTCTCATCACTCCGTCCTGTCATATAGTCTACTAATAGCATTTCTGCTATCGGTTCACACTGATTTTATCCACTCCACCACTTCGTGTTTACGTGTATGTATGATGTTCATGCTGGCCTCTAGCAGAAATGCTATTTAACTCGTCATTCCGAGCTTGCCTAGGAATCTATTTAAATAGTTGTCATTCTGAACGAAGCAAAGCGTAGTGAAGAATCTCAATTACAATATTAAATCATCAATTTATCCCCAAGGGATAATCATTTATAATTTGATTGGGTCTGTTCCAGCTATTAGGATGCAGATCAAGCCGTTTCCGGAATATCAGAAATCTCTTTAATGTCTTCAGCGCATTTTTGTTCAGCTGCTTTTTTTAAATACAATAATTTAATACAAGCTGGGCGCACATAATGACACGATTAAATTAATTTGTTATCATCATGATATTCTTCATTCATATTTGATCCATGATAATAGAAAAAGCGACGTTTGTCAGACCTCGTTGGACGTTTAAAAAGAAGCACCACTCCATCTGAGCCTTGGTAATCTAATGATATATCCTTCAAGCTCCATCCTTCATTTTCCCAGCTTGTTATAACTTTCTCAATACTTTGGATCATTCTGGAGCCACCTTTTTCATATATAGTATTGAATAAGTAGTCGTTCGCTTCACTAAATGTAGATAGTTTTTGTTCAACCTTCTGAATATGATTTGTTATGTTTCCTTGAAGTTTTGCAACTTCGGCTTGCAGATTATTAATTGTTTCGTTAATGTCTCTGCCTGCTATTCCCGCATCATCGCCAAAATGACTTCCTTGAATGTTAGCGGCGGAAACTGGAGGTTTCTCTTTTACAGAATAACCGAATAGGTATCCGGCTATTGCACCAAGAATACCCGTTGCGGAATTTAATGAACCTTCTTTCGTTATAGCGAGTAGAGTTGCTAAAATTGAGATTAGAACAATTCCAATAACTCGAAGATTAAATGGCCCGAAACCTCCCTTCATTTTCCAAAAGCAGGCGGATAAAACTCCAATTCCCATTAACGCTACAATCCACATAAGTTGGTTATCCATTTATTTTCCTCCTTTTCATAGTTAAACTATGGTTTATATGGTTTTCGCATAAGAACCTACGGCTGTTTCATGATCTAAATAGCATCATTGTTTGCAGTCCATCCTTCCTGATTCTGGATCACAAAACAAAGATGTTCTCTCTTGCTCGCTTATCTAATACAAACTTATACTGTGTAAGCCAAATTTTCAAGAAAAATGTTTACCCCGTTGGATAGTTATACTTATCCAACCGGGGCGCAATTCTCCATTCTTAATTCCCAATTCTAAATTTCTAAACCCTATCCACCTTCGCAACAAGAAATGCCCGTAGTCATCCGACTATGCACCATTTCACAACTTACCCTTGCACGTAGCATGAAAAAAGCTCGTACGCAAAGCGCGTACGCGCTTTGCGTATATCCTGTTTTTAACTTTTCCATTGTGGTTTTGCATTTTTATTTTTGACTTTTGATTTTCTTTGGAGTTTACCCCCGAGCAGCTACACTCATGACTCGCATCAGGAGGGCAGCACAAGCTGCATCCTTGATTTTAGACTGGACTAAATACTATATACTAAAAACTAAATACTCGAGTGGAGATTTCATTTGAAATTTCACTCGTAATATGGTATAATACCCACCAATCGGTCAGATGACCGACGCATACCGCTAGTAAGCGGAAGATTCATGCCAGAAGGTTGTAGCGGAGCGGAAATCCGGCATGTCTTTTTGACGGACCAAACTCATTCATAATTAATAAATCAGGAGGTTCTCCTCATGGCTCTCTATCAGTTTTGGTCATTTGGGCATTTGTATTTTGAATTTGTTTCGGATTTCGATATTAGGATTTCGGATTTGTGCTGAAAATTTTGGAACTTTCCACCCTAAAGAACCTACGAAAGAATACGTACGAAATTTTCAGCAAATTATGCAAAACAAAGCCAAAGTCAAAATAGGTAAAATAAGGCCGGTTCACGTTTTTGCGTGGGCAGAAGGTTTAGCGATAACAATTTATGATTTCACACGCGGAAACTTATCACCCTATAAGGGTGTGCAAAACAAACCTAAGCTCTTTGAAATAAAAAGAATACGGAAAAAATGGAAACTTGGCCAAAAAAGAAAACTATCCAGGTTTTTCAGGCATGATTTCTAAGTAACAAAATTATGTGACTAATTACCCGGGTCAAAGGTCACGAATTCTGTGCCATCAACTTGATAAAATCGTCGAACAGATATTGTGAATCGTGGGGGCCGGGTGAGGCTTCGGGATGATACTGGACGGAGAAGGCGGCTTTGTCTTTGCAGTAAATTCCTTCGACCGTATTATCGTTGAGGTTCAGATGCGTCATCTCGACATCTTTATCTTTCAGTGAATCCATATCGACGCAGAACCCGTGGTTTTGGGATGTTATTTCAATTTTCCCTGTCCTGAGATTTTTAACGGGATGATTTGCCCCTCTGTGCCCGAATTTGAGCTTATAAGTTTTAGCTCCGAGCGCAAGGCCTAAAAGCTGATGGCCGAGGCAAATCCCGAAAATCGGCATCTTGCCGAGAAGCTCCCGGATGGTTTCAATTGCATAGCTTACCGGCGCCGGGTCGCCCGGGCCGTTGCTTAAAAATACTCCATCCGGCTTTTGCGCCATAACTTCTTTTGCCGTAGCGCCGGCCGGCACAACGTACACCTCGCAGCCGTGTGAACGTAACAGGCGCAGGATATTATGCTTCATACCATAATCGAAGGCCACGACGCGATATTTCTTTTCAGGTTTGATTTCCTGATTGCTTAATACATCGATTACGCCTTTATCCCAGCTATAGGGTTTTTTACCCGTTACGTTTTTAACAATGTCTCTTCCGACAAGGCCGGGATATTTTTGCAGCTTTTTCTTAAGGTTCGTTATACCGAATTCCGTCGAGGAAATAATGCCCCTCATAGCACCGGCTATGCGGATGTGTTTTACGAGCGCTCTGGTGTCGATGCCTTCGAGTCCGACGACTTTATTGGCTTTGAGATAATCGCTCAGAGATTGAACATTTCGCCAGTTGCTCGGGTAATCACAATTTTCCTTAACGATGAAGCCGCTTGCGAAGACCTTTTTAGATTCCCAGTCTTCTTTATTTGTGCCGTAGTTTCCTATAAGGGGATAAGTCATTGTGATTATCTGCTCGTGGTAGGACGGATCGGTTAGAATCTCCTGATAGCCTGCCATGCTCGTATTGAAAACAACCTCCCCGCACTTCTGGCCTTTGGCGCCAAAAGATGTGCCTTCGAAAACTGTGCCGTCTTCCAGTAACAGAATAGCTTTCACCGGTTATTTTCCTTTTTGCCGATAGTATAGCTGAATAGGCTTGACACCTACTTTTCTTTGTTTCAATGCCTCGATGGCCTTTGCCACCGCCATAGCGCCTCTTATCGTCGTTACATAAGGGACCTGCCTGTCGAGGGCGTTTCTTCTTATCCAGAAGGAGTTTTTTATCGACTGTTTGCCGAATGTAGTATTTATAATCAGGTCTATTTCGCCGTTTATTATCGAGTCCACTATATTCGGCCGGCCTTCGGTCATCTTGAGTACGAAATGCGAAGGAATATTGTTTTTGATAAACTCGATACAAGTACCTTTTGTAGCAAAGATATTAAAGCCCATTTTATGCAGTCTGTGTGCAACTTCGACCGCTCTGGGCTTGTCGCTGTCTTTAACACTGATAAAAACATTGCCGGACGTCGGCAGGGTATTTCCGGCTGCAATCTGTGATTTTGCGAACGCAATTCCGAAATCATCAGATATGCCCATAACTTCGCCGGTCGAAAGCATTTCAGGACCGAGCAGTGTGTCTATGCCGGGGAACTTCAGGAATGGGAACACCGCTTCTTTTACGGAATAGTGGCTGTGCTCAACCTGCTTTGTGAATTTTAATTCGTCCAGAGTCATTCCCGTCATTATCTTGGCCGCGAGTTTTGCCAGCGGCACGCCGATAGACTTGCTCACAAACGGGATAGTTCGTGATGCTCTCGGATTGACTTCGAGTATATAGACCTGATTATTCTTAACGGCGAACTGGATATTTATAAGGCCTTTGACTTTTAGCTCCAGTGCAAGGAGTTTTGCCTGTCTTTTAATTTCGGTCAGGACTTTTTTGCTTATCGAGACCGGCGGCAGTGAACAGGCGCTATCGCCGGAATGGACGCCGGCTTCCTCGATATGCTCCATTATTCCGCCGATGACAACTTTTTTGCCGTCACTGATAGCATCGACATCCAGCTCGGTTGCATCATCGAGGAATTTATCAATCAGGATCGGATGTTTGCCGGAGACCTCAATTGCTTCTTCAACACAGGCCTTTAATTCCTTCTGGTCGTGAACAATTTGCATTGCCCTGCCGCCTAATACGAAAGAGGGTCTAATTAAAAGCGGAAAGCCTAATTCATCTGCAATTTTTCGTGTTTGGGCGTAAGTCGTTGCCGTGCCGCTGTAAGGCTGGCGAAGTTTTAGTTTTTCGACAAGTCTGTTAAAGCGCTTGCGGTCCTCGGCCCGGTCGATACTGTCAGGTGAAGTGCCGATTATTTTCACACCGGCCTTTTCCAATGGCACGGCTAATTTCAAAGGAGTCTGGCCGCCGAACTGAACAATAACGCCGTCGGGCTTTTCTTTTTCGACAATGGACATAACATCTTCAAACGTAAGCGGCTCGAAATAAAGTCTGTCCGAGGTGTCGTAGTCGGTACTTACCGTTTCAGGATTGCAGTTGACCATTATCGATTCGATGCCGATTTCTTTAAGTGCAAACGCCGCGTGGACACAGCAGTAGTCGAACTCAATTCCCTGGCCGATTCGGTTAGGCCCGCCGCCAAGGATGATGACTTTTCTTTTGTCGGTCGGGTTCGCTTCGCACTCAGTTTCAAAAGTCGAATACAAATAGGGAGTCATTGCCTCGAACTCAGCGCCGCATGTATCGACAATTTTATAAACGGCGTTTATATCAAGGGTCTGTCTATCCTTGCGCAACTTTTGTTCTTCTGTGCCCAGTATTTCAGCCAGATACTTGTCGCTGAAGCCGTATCGCTTGGCTTTTAGCATTAATGTCCGGCTGAGCTTTTTGCCATTCTGCTTTTTTATCTTTTCTTCGAGCTTGAAGATGTCCTTTATATTGTTGAGGAACCATGGGTCTATCTTTGTAAGAGAAAATATCTCCTCGACCGATATTTTTCTGCGTATCGCCTCAGCGACGTACCAGATTTTATCCCAGCAGTTGGTTCTGAGTTTTTCTTTCAGCTTACTCGAAGAAAGATTATCAATATATTTGTTATCGAGTGAATAGCGGTCGATTTCGAGCGACCGGATGGCTTTTTGTAATGATTCTTTGAACGTTCTGCCGATAGCCATTGCCTCGCCGACCGATTTCATCTGCACGGTCAGCTCAGGATTGGTCTTCGGGAATTTTTCAAATGTAAAGCGAGGCCATTTAACGACACAGTAGTCGATAGTCGGCTCAAAACAGGCCGGCGTCTTTTTAGTAATATCGTTCGGTATTTCATCTAATGTATAACCAACGGCCAGAAGCGAAGCAATCTTGGCGATAGGAAAGCCAGTGGCTTTGGAAGCAAGCGCCGAGCTTCGCGAGACGCGCGGATTCATCTCGATTACGTAAAGTTTGCCGTTGTCGGGATTGACGGCGAATTGTATATTCGAACCTCCCGTTTCGACACCGATAGCTCTTATGATTTTCAAAGATGCATCACGCATAAGCTGGTATTCTTTGTCGGTGAGTGTCTGGGCGGGAGCAACCGTGATACTGTCACCAGTATGAATACCCATAGGGTCGAGGTTTTCGATGGAGCAGACAATAACAACGTTGTCCTTTTTGTCCCTCATTACCTCAAGCTCGTATTCCTTCCATCCGACAACGGATTCTTCTACAAGCACCTGGCTTTTCGGGCTTAGGTTCAGTCCCCAGTGGATGTATTCGGCGTATTCTTCAGCGTTGTAAGCGACGTTTCCACCTGTGCCGCCTAAAGTATATGAAGGGCGAATAATAGCGGGGTAACCGACGTATTCGATAATATTTTTTGCTTCTTCCCAGGTATGGGCAAATCCGCTTTTTGGAACTTCAAGGCCGCACTGGCCAATCGTTTTTTTGAAGAGGTCTCTTTCTTCGGCTTTTCTGATTGACCTTAGATTGGCCCCCAGCATCCGGACATTATGCTTTTTTAAAACACCGCTCTCGGCCAGTGCCACGGCGGTGTTCAGGCCGGTCTGCCCCCCTAAGGTGGGAAGAAGGCTGTCAGGCTTTTCTTTGGCAATTATCTTAGCGACAATCTCCGGCGTAATAGGCTCGATATAAGTTCGGTCGGCCATCTCAGGGTCGGTCATTATCGTGGCGGGATTGCTGTTGATAAGAATAACCTTGTAGCCGGAATTTCGAAGGACTTTACATGCCTGGGCGCCGGAATAATCGAATTCACAGGCTTGGCCTATCACAATCGGCCCTGAGCCGATGAGCAATATTTTCTTTATTGATTTATCTTTTGGCAAAATCTACTTCTATCAATATCATTAAAGCCAAGTTCTAAGAAATCAGCACTTTGTTGATATACTGACTCTCCGGCGAAATAGTTCATTACTTCGCAACTAAACACCCTTCATCTACTTTGTTCATTATATCTGCATGATAACTCTGAACCGACTTAACTTGTCCCGGTTTTTGTTTACAGGCAGCTATGCCCTTTGCCGTTGCGGCGGCGGCCGCCACTGTTGTAATATAAGGTATTTTATATTTGATAGCTGCTTTACGAATATACGAATCGTCATACTGACTTTGCCTGCCGCTCGGTGTATTAACGACAAGCTTGATTTCACCGTTTTTTATGCTGTCCAGAATATTTGGACGGCCCTCGTGCATTTTCAGAATACTTTCCGATTCCACTCCATGTTCCGATAGAAATTTGTGTGTTCCTTCGGTAGCTTTTATGATAAAACCAAGTTTCTTAAACTGCTTTGCCACTTCGAGGCCGGTGGATTTGTCTTCATCCGAGATAGTAATCAGAACAGTCCCTTCCAAAGGCAATGGCAACTGGGTTGCTTCCTGCGCTTTGAAAAAGGCAAGTCCGAACGAATCGGCAATTCCAAGGACCTCGCCGGTCGAGCGCATCTCAGGGCCTAACAGGGGATCTACTTCGTGGAACATATTGAATGGGAACACGGCCTCTTTAACACCGAAGTGAGGTATGGACATTCTCTTTAAATTCATGTCCGAAAGGCGCTTGCCGAGCATAAGCTGTGTGGCAATACGAACCATTGAGATACCGCAAACTTTGGAAACCAAAGGAACAGTTCTCGACGCACGCGGATTTGCCTCAAGGATGTAAACGACATCATCGGCAATTGCGTACTGGATGTTCATCAACCCGACTACATTAAACTCAATCGCAATTTTACGATTGTAGTCGTAGATTGTTTTAAGATGTTTTTCGGGAATGCTGACAGGCGGAAGCACACATGCAGAGTCACCCGAATGAATTCCTGCAAGCTCGATGTGCTCCATAATCGCGGGGACAAACGCGTCTGTGCCATCGGCAATGGCATCCGCTTCGACTTCAATAGCGTTTTCCAGAAATTTGTCGATAAGGATGGGTCTTTCCGGCGATACATCAGTTGCCCTTGCGACATAGTATCTGAGCATTTCTTCATCATGGACGACTTCCATTGCCCGGCCACCGAGCACATACGAAGGTCTTACCATTAACGGATAACCGATTTTCTTTGCGATTTTAAGTGCTTCGTTCAGATTGCTTGCCATGCCTGATTCAGGCTGCGGGATGCCGAGTTTTTTCATTAATTTGCGGAATCTGTCCCGATCTTCGGCAAGGTCTATCTTTTCAGGTGAGGTTCCGAGGATTTTTACGCCGGCCTTTTCCAGTTCCGAAGCGATATTAAGAGGCGTTTGGCCGCCGAACTGAACAATCACGCCTTCAGGCTTCTCTTTGTTATAAATGCTTAATACATCCTCGACCGTTAGCGGCTCAAAATATAGCTTATCCGAGGTGTCGTAATCCGTAGATACGGTTTCAGGATTGCAATTGACCATGATGGTTTCATAGCTTTCGTCTCGAAGAGCAAACGCGGCATGAACGCAACAATAGTCAAACTCGATTCCCTGGCCGATACGATTTGGACCGCCGCCCAGCACCATTATCTTGCGTTTATCACTGACTTCGACTTTATCCGGGGCGTTGTAAGTAGAGAAGTAGTAAGCTGCATTTTCCACGCCGCTTACAGGGACCGGCTCCCACGCCTCTACAACGTTAAGGGCAATGCGCCGTTTTCTTATCCGCTTTTCGGGAATATTTAGAAGCTGAGACAGATATTTGTCTGCAAAGCCATCCTTTTTGGCCTGAATTAGAAGCTTGTCCGGCAATTTTTTACCTTTGTATTTTAAAATCTTTTCCTCAAGCTCCACCAGCTCTTTCATCTGCTCGATAAACCATGGCTTGATATAAGTCTTTTCATAGAGCGTATCAATACCTGCGCCTTTTCGAAGTGCCTCGTACATAATAAACTGGCGTTCGCTCGTGGGTTCGTTCAGCGTTTCTAAAAGTTCATCGAGTGATTTTTGGTTGAAATCTTTGGCAAAGCCTAATCCATAACGGCGGTTCTCAAGGGAGCGGATGGACTTTTGAAATGCTTCTTTGTAATTTTTACCGATGCTCATTACTTCGCCGACGGCGCGCATTTGTGTGCCGAGCTTATCTTCGATTCCTTCGAATTTCTCGAAAGCCCAGCGAGCGAACTTTACAACTACGTAGTCACCTGAGGGCGTGTATTTTTCGAGTGTTCCGTCGCGCCAATAGGGAATCTCATCCATGGTCAGACCACCTGCCAGCATTGAGGAAACCATCGCGATAGGAAAGCCGGTCGCTTTGGAAGCAAGTGCAGATGAGCGTGAGGTTCTCGGATTAATTTCAATCACCACCACCCGGCCGGTTTTAGGGTCGTGAGCAAATTGAATGTTGGTGCCACCGATTACACCGATGGCTTCGACAATATCATAGGAATGTTTTTGAAGACGCTCCTGCAGTTCAGGGGCGATTGTTAGCATAGGTGCGGTGCAGTATGAATCGCCCGTATGCACGCCCATTGCATCAACATTTTCAATAAAGCATACTGTGATTTTCTGGTTTTTTGCATCACGCACAACCTCAAGCTCGAGCTCTTCCCATCCGAGAACGGATTCCTCAACAAGAACCTGCCCGACAAGACTGAAAGATAATCCTCTGCTGACGACGGTACGAAATTCCTCGATATTGTAAACCAGCCCGCCGCCTGTTCCGCCCATTGTGTAGGCGGGGCGGATAACACAGGGCAAGCCAATATTCTCAAGTGATTTCTCGGCTTCTTCAAGGCTGTTCGCAATTTCACTTCTGGGCATCTCGATACCAAGTGAATTCATCGTATCCTTGAACGCCTGCCTGTCTTCTCCGCGTTCGATTGCATCAGCTTTAACACCAATAATCTGAACGCCGTATTTATCCAGAATACCCTCGCGGTACAATTCTGAGGAAAGATTAAGACCTGATTGTCCGCCCAGATTGGGCAATAGTGCATCCGGTTTCTCTTTTGCAATAATCTGCTCTATGGTTTTGACGTTGAGCGGCTCTATATATGTAACATCAGCCATGCCGGGGTCTGTCATAATAGTTGCCGGGTTGGAATTAACAAGAATGATTTCATAGCCCAGTTTTCGGAGTGCCTTGCAGGCTTGTGTTCCCGAATAATCGAATTCGCAGGCCTGGCCTATGATAATCGGGCCTGAACCGATAATCAGCACTTTGTGAATATCTTTGCGTTTTGGCATTAGCTGCTCCTTCAAATTTAACTTAGAGTACTGCCGCAGTAATACTGATACGGACAGGAATTTTCGCCCCCTTACGCTGAGGCTGGGGGATTCTATCAGAACAGAATTGTACTGTCAACAGATTTGAAATTTTCCCGCGTAGATTGCCGTAATTATTTAATTATGATTCGTAGTCTAAAGCAGTAAGGTGGTTTTTGATAACGGTTTAGCTTCGGGCGGACATTATTTTAAAGGCATCCTCGCCTCCGTTTATCAGGTGAATCAGCGGTTGCGGCCTGTCAACGCCTTCCACGAACTTTGGCCTGGCCGCCCAGGGAGTAACGCTTAATACTCCTGTTAAATCCATCCAGTATTGCAGTCGTGCAACCGGTAAATTCCAGGTCATGTGGAAGTGGTTGGCCGGCGGATATTGTTTATACTCGACCATACTTGCGTATTTCGGTACTACAAATGTGTGCGGCCAGATAGGTGTTGTCAATTCGCACATCGCCCTGGCGAGTTTCGCCGGTACTTCAGTTGTATGTGCCTGGTCCCAGATTAAACTGAATAAGCCGGATGCGCTGCTGTATGCAATTCGTCCGGCGATGCCTTCAATTCCGGCCGGTGTCATAAAATTAACGGCATTGCCGCCGCCGGGGAAGTAGAAATCCTCCGCGAGAGGCAGTGAAACGCCGGCCATAATATTTTTTATTGAAGCGCCCGGCTTTGCCGCCCAGTCGAATGAGGCGCTGCCGGAGTTGTCACCATCTACAAGGCCTTTGTTATACCAGTCCGCTTTTGTATCCAGTGATTTTATGCCGATTTTCTTTGCCAAATCTTTTATTTCCCACGCCTCCCAGACCTTTCTAAAGTCCATAAACAATGGTGGATTGCCGCCGCTTAGATACGTCATGAACAGCATTGTTAAAAGCCCCTGAACATCCGCTTCGGTGGCGTAGGGTGAGGGAGCTTTTCGGCCATTATGGTCGAAGGTAGAGTTAAACAAACTCTCCATTACATCGGCTACCGGCAGAGGAATGCCACGGGGGTCACTGCCCCATTCCAACTGGCTCATAAATCCGCCACCGACCGCGTTTAAATCCGCCATCAGGTTGCGATTAATTAAATACATCGCCAGAGATTGATTGAACCGTTCGCTGTCCGCTTCATCTCGAAGCTCCAGTCGTTTGCCGATGTGCCTGTCAATCCAGCCACGTAATGTTTTCAGTTCTTTTTGTTTGTATGCCTTTTTATTGAGCATGTCGGCCAGAAGTTTCATATCCAAACGGGTAATCTCAAGGCCGAAAGTGTTACGAGTCGGAATAATATGTGCCAAAGCTGTTTCCATTCCCATCGAATCGTGTCCGAAGACCATGACTCGGCGGCCTCGCAACGCCACAGCGGTTACCGCGGCGTAGCACCAGTCGATAAGGTTTTTGGTAGTCTGATCCGTCATTTTCGGGTTCGAGCCTGTATCAGGCCAGGTTCCTACGTTTAAGGTGACCATTCGGCCGTACTGACTGATAGCGCCGTTGAGCGCGTGGGCATAGACCACACCGGGCTTGGGGCCGCTGTTGCCACAGGTAATGTTAAGAGGTGTATTAGGCGGAAATTGTTGTAACAGCGAGATAGTAGTTAGTTGAGGAAACGCCCAGGTATCAGGGACGCATATCAAGATATCCACGCCTGCCTTACGGAATTGCTGGGCGACTATGTCCGCCTGTGCTTCGCCGTCTATCAATACTGTTGAGTAAACGACCGGTACTGGTGTCTTGTCGGGCAAGACCACGGAGCCGCTTATGTAATCTGCGGCCATTTTTGCAATGTTCTGACAACGCGTTCGGCTGGCCTGGTCGATGCGAGGGTCGGAAGTTGCAAAAACACCAATGACGGGAACCTTTGGTGTGGCTTTTCTTATATCAGGTAAGTGTTTAGCCTGGACCGTCTTTACCATCTCAAACGCTCCTTTCCGGCGATTAGTTAAGCAGTTGCTATTGGTTAACCACCGATATTAAATGTGGAAGTATCTTCCAGCAGTTTTCTTACAAAGTCGAGAAACTGGGCTGCGTATGCGCCATTGGCGACTTTGTGGTCCACGGACAGAGTCATGTTCATTAACTTTCGCACTATAATATTCCCATTGTCCGGCACGCAGGTATCAGTTATCTGCCCGATGCCTAATATACTGCACTGGCCCGGCACGACGATCGGTATGAAATTGTCTATACCGAATGCGCCGAGATTGCTTACAGTAATGCATCCACCTTCCAAATCCGTCGGGGCCAATTTGTTGCTGCGTGCTCTTTCAACCAGGGCCTGACTGTCGCGCGCAATTTGTTTTATGTCTTTTTTGGCCACGTCTTTCAGGATTGGTGCGACCAAACCGTCCGGCACTGATATTGCAAGCCCTATATTGATTGCATCGGCCAGCTTAATCGCCTGGCCGTCCAGCTGGCCTGTCATAATCGGATATTTTTCAAGTCCTGTCGCCACCGCCTTGATAATAAAATCATTGTAAGAGATTTTTACGTCGCCGGCCTGATTCACTTTTGTTCGCAATGCGACAAGGCTGGTGACATCGGCCTTTACAGTCAGGTAGAAGCAGGGTATCTCGCGTTTTGATTTGAGCATTCTTTCTGCGGTTATCTTTTGCAGTCTGTTTAGCGGTATTGCTGCGCCAAGTTTTGCTTCGCCTGCAACTGCCGGTGGTGCAGTGGGTGTTGCCGGTTTAGTTGCGGATGCGTTTTTGACATCCTGCTCGGTGATTTTTCCGGCGGGGCCGGTGCCTGTAATTGTTGTTAAATCAACATTTAGTTCCTCTGCCAGTTTTTTAGCACGAGGTGAGGCCATGATTCTGCCCGCAGGCTTGCTCGGTTCTGGCTTTGGCGACTCGACAGGAGCAGCTTCAGTGACAGGGGCGGCTGCTTGCGGTGCGGCCGTGGGAGCGACTTCCTTGAGTGAATCGATGAAGCTTTGTGGTACTTCCTCGTCTTTGTCGCCAAGGATTAACAGAGGGGCGCCGACTTCAAGAGTTTCATCTACTTCTACGAGAATATGCTTTACGAAACCCTCCGC
This sequence comes from Phycisphaerales bacterium, assembly GCA_050049715.1. Taxonomy (GTDB): domain Bacteria; phylum Planctomycetota; class Phycisphaerae; order Sedimentisphaerales; family Anaerobacaceae; genus NIOZ-UU13. The sequence goes on along the minus strand of JASFVS010000007.1, from coordinate 4,139 downwards.
GGGCGATTCCATCTCAAGGGTTGCCTTGTCGGTTTCTATCTCGAAAATTACGCCACCTTTTTGTACCTCGTCGCCGACTTTAATCAGGCAATTGACAATTGTCCCTTCTTCCATTGTCTGGCCGAGTTGCGGTAATCTTACTTCTTTTGCCATCGATAAAATCCTTACTTATTTCGTATTATATAATCACCTAATAAAATATCGGGCGCTAAATGCCTAAGAACAAATGTTAACCACTAACGATTTTTTTTACAGCTTCCACGATGTCCTGTACGCTGGGGATGCTCGCTATTTCCAGCGGCTCGCTCATCGGTGGCGGCACATCGGCCGCCGCCAGGTTGACCGGTGCTGCATCAAGATAGTCGAAACCGTGCGAGCCGTCACTGAACTGGTGTTCCATAAATCTTCCGGCTATTTCTCTTCCTGCGCCGCAGGTGCAGAAGCCCTCGCTGACAGTAATCAGCCGGCCGGTCTTGCGAACCGATTCTGCAATTGTATCTATATCTAAAGGCTTTAATGTGCGGACATCAATTACCTCGGCGTCGATGCCGTGTTCGGAGACCAGGATTTTGGCCGCCTCAAGCGAATACATTGCCATTCTGCTGTAGCTTACAATGGTTGCATCATTGCCGGCTTTTTTGATGTCCGCGACACCCAATGGGATAATGTAATCTCCTTTAGGTACCGGCCCCAACTGGCCGTAGGTGGCCTTATGTTCGATAAATACCACCGGGTTGTCACTGCGGATAGCGGCTTTAAGCAGGCCCTTTGCATCGTAAGGTGTCGAGGGCATTACAACGTAAAGTCCCGGCGCGTGCATGAGCCAGGCTTCGAGTGACTCCGAATGGTGGGCGGCAATACATCTGCCAACGCCGCCTTCGGTACGCAGTACCATTGGGACCTTGGCTTTGCCACCGAACATATAACGGTTGTACGCGCCGACGTGGACAAGCTGGTCCATCGCTATCGTGACAAAATCGACGTACATAATTTCAGCTACGGGTTTCATGCCGCGAAGAGCCGCACCGACGGCGGCACCTGCAATGGCGGCCTCGGATATAGCTGTGTCAATCACCCTGTCCGTGCCGAACTGGGCCAGAAGGCCGCGAGTTGCCTGGTATGCTCCACCATAAAGGCCGACATCTTCACCCATAACGATAACATTATTGTCTCGCTGAAGCTCTTCGGCCTGGGCGGCCGAGACAGCCTGGCCGATAGTCATTATGTCCATATCGAACTGGGTATTAATCTGTCCTTTTGCCTGTTCGGTAGCTTCTTTTTTCGTTTTCGCGGTCGATGAAGCAAGAGCGGCCTCGAAAGCGGCTGTTGCTTCGGTTACTTTGGTACTTAATGCTTTGTCTGATTCGATAAGGTCGGCGGGATATGTTTCATCGACATAGACATCTTTGGTCAGGTCTGCAGGATTTGGCCAGGGGCTGTCGATGCCGAACTTGGTTGCTGTTTCGATTGTTTCAAAGGCCTTATCTTTTATCTGGTCTAACTGCTCGTCTGTACAAAACTTTTCGGAAGTCAGTTTGTCTCTAAGGACAGTAATCGGGTCACGAGAGTGCCATGCCTTTTCCTCGGCCTTAGTTCGATATGCACGCGGGTCGCTTCGGCTGTGGCCGTACCAGCGGTAGGTTTTGGCCTCTATAATTGTCATTTGGTTATCTTTACGTGCCTTTTCCACTGCCTGGCGTACCGCAAGAAAAACGGATAGGGCATCCTGACCATCTACAATCATAGCAGGTACGTCATAGGAAGCGGCCCTTTCTGCAATATCCTCTATATTGCTGGCTTTTGTGGCACCTTCGATTTCGCTGCCGGAGAAAGGAACGCTCATTCCGTAAAGGTTATTTTCGATTACTGCCACAAGCGGCACGGCCAGAGTTGAGGCCATATTCATAGATTCGTGAAAGCTGCCGCAGTTGGTTGAGCCGTCTCCGAAGAAAGACAGAACGATTTTGCCGGTCTTTTTGTACTTTTCCGCCAGGGCCGCTCCAACCGCGGGGCCCTGATTACCGCCGACGATACCGGTTGAGCCAAGATTGTTGCATTTATCGACGTCCGCGATGTGCATCGAGCCGCCTCTGCCTTTACAGTAACCAGTCTCTTTGCCCATCAATTCGGCCATCATCTGGTTCCAGTGATTTTGACGGTCCTGTTCGCTTTCAGTGTACTTATTGCCGATAGCGCCGCAGTGGCCATGACCGCGATGGGTCGAGCCAATGACATCTCCACGCTCAATGGCGGCGATAGCACCGACGGCGACAGCCTCCTCGCCAGCGTAAAGGTGTGAGGCGCCTTTTATGATATTCTGGCCCAGAAGCTCAAAAACCTTCTCCTCGAAGAAGCGAATCTCATAAATTGTCCTTAGCCAGTCGGTGGCGTTTTCTATACTGATAGTTCCGTTATCAATAAGGTCTTTGACCTTTGGGGCCGGGGTCTTTCGAGTGTCCTCGATACTAAAATTCATACAATAAATCTCCTCAAAACCTACTTTTCAGGGCTAAAAACGCCATAGTTACCCTGCTTACAGCACTAAAAATGGACAGTATAACACATTTTGTTTGTGAAATGCAACCTGTGGGGGCCCATTTTGTTGTTTTTTTGCGGAATGAAGGCCATAGGACGTACAGTCATAAGGACGGAAATTAGAAATTCATATTTTATAATAGCTATAATCAGGCTTTATTGCTTGCTAATTTTTTCCTGAACGCCTCGGCTTCCCAGTTATTGATAAAATCCTGCTGACGTTTGTTCAGGGCGAGTACGCCGCCGAACTTCGTAGCATACATGCGAATCAGAACGGAACCGGCGGTAATTTCGGCAATGATGGGAGCGGTTTTTTTGTCGGCTGCGACAAAAAGGCCAAGACCCTTGATTATAAATGCGGCGGCTGGCTTTTGGCCTTTCTTAATTAGAGAAGTTAGTTTGCGGGTGATTGTTTCGACATCGCAGTTTTCCAGCCACATGGCCGAGCCGTTGGCATAGACCAACTCATCCGGATTCAGAGCTGGTGTTGCAAGCAATTTAGGGGCATCTTTGCGTGCCATAAAAGTCGTAATGGAGTTAATGTTCGGAAAATAGCTAACCGGTAGTTTCTGACCTGTCGCATTAGAGACAGCTTTACCAATAGCTGATTTGGCTGTAGCGATGTCGCTATTGGCGGGAGTTTTGGTTTTTCTCGGCTTTGGCATTTTGAGTTTACTACTGCAAAGTTTGATGGCTTTGCGAACCAGCCGTAACGCGGCCTCCGGTGTTTGGGCGGTGACAAAAAGCCCGTGCTTTTCCAGAATCATAATGGCTGGCTTTCTATTATACTTCTTTTGGTAATCGTCGATTAATTTGGCGATTTTCTTTGATAGCATAAAGCCAGGGTCCGTGTATGGGACCCAAAGCGGCGGGAATTTCTCTTTCTTAAAAAGTTTCTCAATTTCTGCTTTGCCGTTTTTGGCGTTTACGTATGCAGCCACTACGATGGGATGCAGATGAATTACACATTTACCAAGAAAGGCGTGCAGATGTGATTCGACGGAGGGCCGAGCCCCGCTTTTAATATTGTCGTCACAGGCAAGAAGTAATTTGTCCACTACCTTAGGTTCTCTCTTATTGGCGTTAAGCTTTGCCAGCGATTTATCTTTGATAATCGACAAAACGGCATCAAGTCGCAATCTTCGCCAACCTTTCCTTGAATTCATATCTTTCAAGGCCGTGCCGCTGGCCTTGATGTACATATATTTACCGTCTGAGGTTTTTACAGAAGTATTTCCGCCGCCTCCCTGAACAAGCGCCGAGTCCTTCCCGGTTGCATTGGATATTTTTATCAAATCCGCCAGAGCTTTATTCATTTTCACCTGTCCTTTTTATATGTTTATTTGGCCCTGCTTCTTTTCACGTTCCATATTGTCGCGGTTATGAAATAAATAACCGTTGGCCAAATCAGAGCACTCTTGAATGTAGCATGGTTTTGTAAGTAAGCTTCCTTATCGGAGAAGTATACCCAGAGCGGTAGAATAATGCACGCCGCAAGTGACGCCATCGCAACAATAGCACAAGTCCACAACACAGGGTCTTTGTCGGTTGTCTTTTGTTTTGGTTGCTCTATCGTCGCCATTGGTTCTGGACTCTGAGCCGGT
>JASFVS010000145.1:0-7378 GCA_050049715.1 Phycisphaerales bacterium | reverse complement strand
AAGGTAAGGTACTTGCCTTCTTTGCTCGGCAGCGTGCTACTTGACTGCTCTGCTTGATTTGATGCTTGAGGCATAATTGTCCCCTTTCATTAAAATTGTTGGTATTCCTGATTATTGGTATGTTTAGGAGTCGAACTAAATTCATCATGTCAAGTTGACAGTGACGGCTTTAAGGTGACAACACCTTTAATTTCAACTATCTTGCCAGTGTTGACAGTGAAAGCGTCTTTTCCATTACTAAGCCTTAGACAAGCTATTCGGTTTGGACGTAGCCGTTACTTTGCAGCCTAAAAGTGCTGGTGGTTCCCGCTTCTGTGAAAAACCGAGTTAACTTGTAGAAGAGTTAGTGTACAGTTTGCAGTCATTAGCCCCCGAATCAATTGACTGCAGAGTTGAAAAAATTTAGTTCTCCTGTTTTTAATACCATTTATACTTTTAACTTTTTACCAAAAACCTTATTCAAGCAAGCCCCCCATTTTTGGTTTTTCAACCGCAGCTATCTTCGACCTTTTTTAGATGTGATTTGATGGTATGTTTTAGTGATTTTATGGTAGAAATACGTCTTAGTAATTTTACGGTAGAAAATTAATACACTGTCGAATCGTTGACGTGACGTGAGATGATGCAGTACTGCAGTCACCCTGGAAAAGGTGACTTTACATACTAAAGAGGTATCAATCTCTGGCAAACTGCAAAGCGAGTCAGTTCAGCCGTCGTACGTAAACCGGTCTTGTCCATGATGTTTTGTCGATGTCTGATGATGGTATGAACACTCAAGCCTAAGATAGAAGAGATTTTATGGCTAGTATTACCTTCTGCAATCAGACAAAGGACGCTTTTTTCCCTTGCAGAAAGACTCTTGCCTTTTCGCTTTTTACCTTCCGTGTTATTTTCAGGATGCATAGGACTTCGAATTTCTTTGCTGAAATATTTTCTACCAGAGTAAACAGTTTGAATTGCACTGACTAAGTCGGAAAATGCGTTGTTCTTTAACACATATCCGGAGGCACCCGCATTTACCATTGCTCTTACGAATTGTGGTTCGGAATGCATCGATAAACAAATCACTTTGATACTACTCAATCTGGACCGTATCTGTCGAGTAAGCCCGATACCATTAATCCCGGGCATGACCAAATCTAAAATAACAACGTCTGGAGCGGTTTCTTTTATAAGTTGTATAGAGCTTTGCGGGTCACCTGTTTGCCCCACCAATCTTATGCCATTTTCCCTTTCGAAAAGTACACTTAAAGTCTGGATAAAGATTATGTGATCATCTACAATCAGGATTTTGATAGCCATGTGACCTTCTTTATAATTAGCAAGTAACGAACGTTGAATTTTTGAGCGAATCTTAGGGAACCAAATTAACCTATCTGATATAAGCATCGGCTAAAAGCGAGAGACTTACTTGTAATATGTTCATGCTATTATCCTAATGTTTTTATATCATTTGATGTGACAATGTTGTGGAGCGGGTTATCTTTTTCTTGTAAAAAAAACCAGCACGTACCCCTGTCCATACGTGCTGGCTGTTTAAGGAGACCATCTAAGCTGAAACTTAGATATGAGCAAGTCTATCTGCAAAAATGTCGGCAAAAAATTCCTGTTGATATATAGCAAGTTGTTGTGATTTTGAGAGACTAAATCCTGTAATAATGCGTTTTGCTTACCCAAGAAACCGGCATGTCCCAAACATCGGATTGTATCGACTTGTTAGGAATACGAAAGTGGATGACTTATTTATTGTATTGGCTTACTGTGCTTTTGATGGGTAATTTGGTGTAGTTTTGTGAAGTGTAAAGCGATTATTACGAGAAGCTATGCCTGGATGTAACCTTCACGGATAGCGTATCTCGTCAGTTCAGCTATGCAATGAAGCTCAAGCTTATCCATGATTTTCTGTCGATGCCTTATGATGGTGTTGATACTTACGTGAAGCCTATTAGCAATCTCTTTAGACGCCCTTCCTTCAGCAATCAATTGCAGTACTTCTTTCTCCCTGTCACTAAGCCCGGAGTTAATAATCGGCTTCCCTTCCCTTATATTAGCGAGATAATCTGTCAGAACTGTCTTGCTTATAATGGGACTCAGGTACATCTGCCCTTTAAGCACTGAATTGATTGCTATGGCTAATTCCTCAAAAGCACCTTCTTTAGGAATGTATCCTCGTGCTCCGGCCTCGAATATGCCCGTTATAAACTGATTGGTTGTTAACATAGAAAGACCAATAACCTTGCAATCACAGTTCTCTGAGCAAATTTCTTTAGTAGCAAGGATTCCATTCTTTTCAGGCATATCAATGTCCATGATAACAACGTCAGGTTTAAATTTTCTACTAAGTTCCACAGCCTCTCGGCCGTTTTGTGCCTGAGCAACAACTTTGAAATCAGGTTCGGCCTCGAGCAACACCTGAAGTCCTTCGCGCATTATGGCGTGGTCTTCCGCTATGAGTATGTTTGCCGGCATTTGTCAATTTACCTCCTGTACCTGTACGTGTTCTTCTGCGGTTTCTACTGGACAGGTTATAGTAACTTTTGTTCCCGAGCCGATTTCAGATTCAACCAAAATTTGCCCATCAAAATCCAATAATTGCTGACGGATACTGAATAACCCAAAACCGCCGATAGTTTCAGTACCTTTCAAGCGTTTGGAAACATCGAATCCAATTCCATCGTCTTCGATTATTACATTTAATCTTTCGCTATCAATTTCTATCTTGACATACACATTTTGTGCCTGTGCGTGCTTATCTATATTCGTAAAAAGCTCACGAATTGCACGAAAAATAATTGAACGTATTCTATAGTCTAATACGTCCGTAGGCCCCACGTACGTGTAACGAAACTTCACAGAAGATTCTTGCTCATGTGATTCGATCAGTGACTCAACCGCAGCTTTGAGACCGATTTCGTAGAGCACCTTTGGGCTTAATTTGAATATCAGAACTCTGATTTCCTTAATAGAACTCTCAATCCAGTCAATCACCTTGTCCAGATGGCCGGATTCATCTGCTAATTCTTTACTTTTTAAGGTCTGAGCCAGTATTTTTGCTGCGGAGAGTTTTGGGCCTACGGAATCATGCAGACCGGCCGCGATATGCTGCCTTTGTCTTTCTTCCACGATTGATAACCGGCGAGCCAGAGAGCGTAATTTCTTTCGCTCAGTAGCCATAATGTTTTCCGCATGTGCGGCTTGCTCGCTTAGAATAGTCATAACTAAACCGACAGCCACGAACATCAAGGCACGCAGGTAATCTGCAACGGGTGAACCTGTATGAAATAACCTATGGCTTACGATTAAGAATCCACCGAGAAATATTGGTATAACTAAACCTTTTCTTTTCCACCATATTGACCCCAAAACAATAGGTATATAGTATAATTGACTGAAGACAGAACAGGTTCTAAGCACCACATGGCAATAGTGTGTTAAGCCACAGACACTTCCTAAAGCAACAATCATCAACACAATTTTATAATTTTCAGTTGATTTCCGAATCCTGTCTCTCTTAAATTCCGTCTGTTCGTTCATTTAATAAATCGTCAACAATCTCGTTCCCGGTTTTCATAATTTTGCATCTTTAGCCAGGCAGTTCTAAAAAACCCCGAATGCACACTTTTAGCCCCACATGCTTATTTGCCGCAAATATTGTGCCAAAACGCAAGAACAGCACTAATATGGCATTAATTCGGAATCTGCCTTAATAAATGAACAGAAAAATAAGACAAGTTGTCGAAAAACTTTACAAATTCGGGGCTGAATTTCAGTTTTTTAGTTTTAGCTAACAGCAGCGAATCTCCTATGAGGTATCGCTGACGCGATGGTTTTTCATTGCTTGTGCTGCCTAAGGCCAGGTGTTTTTAGGCACATAAATAAGAAAAGGCATTTTTAATAGCGTAATAAATATCGTTCAGCTTAGGAACAGGGCCAGGAGTATTGCGGCGGCGGCCATGCCTGCGGTTGGCAGGAAGAGCTTTGAGATAATCTTGAGCAGCGAGGTCTGGAAATAGCCGGCAGAGAGGGCTATACATAAATGAACGGGTGTGAGCCACAGGCCGAAAAGCACGCCTGCAAAGGCCAGACTTTCAAGACCCATATTCACATAGGAGCCGGTGCCTATGAAGGCCAGAAGGAAGGGATAGGTAATCGCTACGGTTGGCATCGTTACTCCCGTTGCAAAGCCGACCAGCATCGGAAGCAGGAAAATCAAAACAGGTATGGGAACGTGGGCGCTTGCAAGAAACTCAACGACACTGCCTATAGCTTCGCCGGCTTCGAGGTTGAGCTTGAAGAACAGAGCGCCGAAAATAAGAAGGACCATATCCGGCTCGCGCGCGGCTTTGAAAACATCCGCCCACCGCTTAAACGGAACCTTGTGCATTACGAGCAACCCAATGATGGCCAGCAGGATTCCAACGGCCGGAGGGACGTCAAAGATAACATATAAGCCGGCCGTTAAAGCAATAGGCCAAAAGGCATGCAGAAAGTGACGCAGGCTATGGCCTATGCGGCGTTCGGGCTGCGGGTGTTCGGGTCGTTGCGATGGGATACCGAACAACAGCAGGACAATAACGCCGCAAAGAAGGGCAGCTCCGGTCAGGACGATATGATAGGAAAACACTGTCAGAGCCGAGACGCCGAGCAGGCTTTGGACAAGAGGAATCACCGGATACAACGGCCAGACCGGCTCCATCTGATGGCGGAATAAAAAGTTAATGGCGGCCAGACGGCTACGCTCGACGCCGATTTTATCGCCGGCCTCGCGAACCATTGGTGCCGAGAGCATAATGCCGCCGGGAGTCGGCAGCATTCCCATCAACATCGGTATCATTGCAAGTGCGAACCTGCGGCTTTTGAATAAACCATGCATGGCCGGTACCAATCGTTTTGAAATACCTATTTCTTCCATCGCTGCACCAATGACGTTGACCAGCAGGACAAGAGCGGTAAGTGAGATGAAAAGATAGACTGTTGTGCGAGTCAGCGGCTCGCTGCGCCACTCTTCGATAAGCGCCCTGCCGGCATCCCAGGGCCAAACGCCCAACAACACCGCCAGCAGACAGGCCGATACGACCATTGCCAGACCAATCTTGACCTTCAGACGCAGCAGCACTATCAGGGCGGCAAGCGATATTATTATGGATACAAATGCGTACATGGCGGCTTATATTAACAGGAACACTGCTGAAAGGCAGGCTTTTTTGCTGGGGAATCCCTGAAATATTCAGAAACAGGTTCCTACCAGCTTTTTCCTTAATCGATTAAAAAGGGGCCTATACCGAATTTGGCATAAGCCCCTGGATAACTAAAACAACAATTTACTCTGTCCTGATTCAGCTTTTGCTCAATCAAGGACCGCGGTGCTATTGTTCATATTTACCGGCAAGGAAACTAACTTCACGCTCGGTCAAGGCCCTGTTGTAGATATTGAACTCGTGAATCGCACCAATCCACTCGGGGTCTGCAGTATAGCCGCCTTTGGCAAGATATGCCAGGTTGTTGCTGAGGCCGGATATCCTGTTATCAGCAGACAGAAGAGTTCGGGCCTGCAAGACGCCATCGATGTACAGGGTTATCTCCTCGTCGTTAATGGTACTGACCATGTGATGCAGACGGCCATCATCGTATTCGGGGCCGTCGGCTCCGCTCTCAGCGTTATAGGGGGCCGTCGTGTTGCCGACCGAGATTGCAGCGCGGCTCTTGTCGTCGCCTCTGGCTGAGGTGATAAAGAAACCGTTAGCGCCGAGACCGCCAACAGAATCGCCGAAGTAGGCCAGCATTGACCAGCTCGAATTCGCGCCGGCCGTCGGGGTGTACCAGGCTTCAATCGTCACCTCTTCAAAGGTGTTAATCGCAATGACGTCACCGGGCATTTCCATCCACTGGTCCTGGGCAGTTGTCATCATAGCTCCCTCAACGATAGCTGCGCCACCGACCAATGTTCCGTGAGCCTCGCCGATGCTGTCGTTGGCCGTGCCGTCTTCAAAAGTCCAGGAGTGAACCAGGTTATCTGTACCTGGGTCAACCGGCTCGTCCGGCGTAGGATACAGGCGAATATCATCGAAGTACACTAAACCCATGCCGCCGCCGGGCTGTGGATTGCTCCTGTCGCCGAAACCAATACCAAGGGATTCGACGTTGGTCAGGTCCACACCCAGGTCTGCAAATGTCTGCAAGGGAATAGCCCACTCGGTCCACAAATCTATCTGAGATGCATCAGGATCATCGTTATAGACTACAGCGCTGTCATTGAGGACAACATACATCCGTTCAGGATTATTACTGTACATATCCACACCAATAGCCTGCTGTGTCCATATCTGCGGGCTTACCGTACCGGTCGTCTCTATATCGGAGAATACAGCGGTGCACGTTTCAGTGGCGTTATGACTGGTGACCGCCAAACCTATATAGACATTCAAAGGCATTCCGGTGTTCTGTGGATTCCATGCCATCGACACCCAGTTGACACCATCACTGGAATAATAGCCGTTAAAGTTGTCGGAAGCGTCCCGTTCTATCCTTACCCAGTAGGGAGCGGTGATTGCCGTCTGCTCGGTAGTCGCCACGCTTTCGTCACTGATAACGTCAACAGCCGGAGTCAGTCGAGCCTGGTAAGTACAACCGCTGCCGGGAGTGATATATACGGCGGTGAATTTAGCGCTCGGGTCAAGACTCTGACGAATCATTACGCCGGCCTTGGCCGATTCATCCGTGCCCTCTACGCTTTCCACCCTGGCTGTAATTGAACCGGGGCCGGAAAGCTGTTTATAGACAAAACGGAACTCGTCAATCGTTTCCCAAATATCGGTGCCGGAAGCAGATACTGCAAGTGTGCCGGGCGGGTCTTCGATAAGACCTTCGGGATTGCCTCTGTACCAGAGCGACAGATTACCGATGCCTTTTTCGGTCCAGTTTCGCTGCGAGCTCAACGGAAGTGTAGCCTCAGAGTTGCCAGCGGCGTTATCATAAAAATAAGGCATTGACTGAGAACCGCTGTGAACAATGGCGGTCTCAACAAAATGCTCATCTTCATTGAAATTAGGAGCAGGATAACCTATCGTTGAGCCGTTTGTAGCAGTGCCATAACCATCTAACCACGTATCAAATATTCTGTCGGGTGCGTAGTCGTTGTAATCCTCGAAATCATCCACGGCAATATAATCCTGGCTCCTGAATTCCCAAACGGTACCCTGCCAGGTGGCGGGAGTTTCGGCGTTGTTGACCTCGTCAATACGCCAGAAATAAGTCTCTCCCAAATCAAGCGCTAACGGCCCGAAAACAGCATCGGATACGGTAGTAACATCTGCCATACCATCTATCACAGCCTGTTCGTCCTGGCTAAAGTAAACATTATGTTCAGCCGCCTCTCTGC
>JASFVS010000144.1:0-7420 GCA_050049715.1 Phycisphaerales bacterium | reverse complement strand
ACCCTGGATTAAAAAAATCGAGCCTGATGATGATACATCTGCCGATTGCACTTACAAACGCATAATCGAATCAATGGAGCGTTTGGATGTCGATTGCCTGGACTTCTATCAGATATGGAACATCAACAGCAGCGAGCATTGCCGGCAGGCTGTTATCAGAGGTGGGATGCTTGATGGCATCAGGCGTGCTATGGATGAAGGTCTCGTAAAGCACACTGGATTCACTACTCACGATACTCCGGAGAATATCAGTCAATACATAGATGATTTTGATTGGTGCGAGACGATTTTATTTACTTACAACATACTCAACCAAAAGTACGCGGACGTTATGGCAAAAGCACATGACAAAGGAATCGCAACAGTTGTTATGAATCCTCTTGGAGGAGGAATGCTCGCGGAGGACTCCCCGGTTATTAAGTCTGCGGTTCTTGAAGCTGCCGGCACGGATGATATCGTACAAATAGCTTACCGTTATCTGGCCTGCAATAAAAATATAGATACTATTCTTTGCGGAATCAATAAGCCGTCTGATATCGTTTCCACTCTTGAAAATTATAGAAAGCCGCCGTTAACGAAACAGGAAATAGAAACGATTGAAAAAGCCTTACGAAAGTTGTCTCCGGAGGATATGGGCTTTTGCACATCCTGTAAATATTGCATGCCCTGCCCACAGGGTATTAACATACCCGCTATGATGAATGTTTCTTATCTTGACAACATACTCAAGGTTCCTCGTAAGGCGAAAGACGTTTACGGTTGGCATATTAGTGAAAACAACCCGTATAAATCAGCATACCTTTCTTCATGCGTTGAGTGCGGCCAGTGCGAAGAAAAATGCACGCAAAAACTAAATATTACGAAGGAACTAAAAAGTCTTTCTGAAAAGTACGAGTGATATTATCTGTATAGTATTTATCCGGAATGAACTGCCTTTTTACATTGGCACAATCTCTCCCCCATAAGTGCTCTCACACGCGATAATTTATCGCGGTCGTTATTTTCTTGCTCAGTGACTTCTGCTATCGTTTCTGCTAATTCTTCATCCCCAATTATCTCTTTTATCCATTTTTCGAGCGTCTTAAGATTCACATAAGGAAATTGGTCGTTTAGTAAGTGCACCACTTCTTCAAAGCTGTACATGGATGCCCTTATCGCCCCGGCACGTTCACGCATACGGTATCCCGTTAGACGTTCCTCGAATTGAACTTCGCTAATAATCCGAAAGACCAAATCTTCCTTAGGCTCAGATAAACTGTGCATATTTAGCCTTTCCCGAGTTTATTATTCTTTTCGAGTTCATCAGCAACGTACGCCATATTCATAGATTCTAATGTCTGTCTTGTTGGGTAACCTGTAGTTGTATCCCAGCCTTGCAGTTTATAAAACCTTGTTTTGAATTCTTCGAATTTATTTTTATTTATAGTCCTGCCCAACATATTAACGTATTGCCATTTACCATTTCCTCTGGCGGGCATACAGTGCACAGGCCCATCTGTTCCGACCGCAGGCCTTCTGTACACGAACTCGGCAAAGTGCACCATATCTCTGTGTCGTCCCTGAAGTGTCCATATGGCTTGGTCAAGGTTCCAGATTTTCTTCCCGAGTTTTATACCATCAAGGAAGCTGAAGTTTTTCCCTGTCACCGTATTGAAGAATTTCGGCTCTGCCTCACCCGTTGAGCCGACCTTATTTGATGCATAAAGATTCAAAAAGTCCGGCCAGCGCCAATCGCAAAATAATGCCGACTGTTTCCAGAACCTCGTATAATACCTGTGCCATGAAACCAGCTTGGCTATATGAGTCGAATACATATTCTCGGTACTGTAGTCCAGCATAAGCGGGTCATCTTGGAATGGGACCATTTTGCTGATATAGATTTTCACTGCCTCTTCTGCTGGTGTATGAGGTTGGCGTCCGCTCATCGCCGCTTCCGATGGATCCCAGTGTAATCTGTCAAAGTCATGTTCGTTTATGTCCCTATCACCCAGAATAGTTCCATATCCCCATTCAAGTTGTGCCTGTGGTTCGCGATGCACAGGTATTCCCCAGTGTGGAAAAAATAGTAGACCTGTTTTTAAATCTCCGGAATCTCCGTCAAGTCTGCCCCATTTTTTGGCTGCTCTTACGAATCCCTCTGCAATATCGTCTCCGAACTGGTGTTTATTTCCGCGTCCGTCATTCCTGTAAGATATCATCTTCACGAATTGTTCGACAAAATTTAATCCTCCATAATCTTTAAAATCAAGAGGACATTCGACCTTTTTGCCCGGGCCGATAAATCCTAATTTGTAAAGGTCCCTTAGATATACAACTCCAAAAGTCATCTCGTGAGCATTTAATCCGTATCTATTCAGCAGGTCACTTGCTTTTCGTTGAATCTCAAGAGACTTGGTATCAAAATAGAAAACGGTCGCATAGCACGTAGCCTCGTTACCGAGTCCGCTTTTAAATCTTGCCCGGCAGCCGGAATGACAGCCTACACATGCCTGAGGTCGCATATCTTCGATTGGTCTTTGAGTTCCGGGTGGAAGCCCATACAACAGCCCCGGTATAGGAGGACTCATAAATTCAGTTGTGACTCCCCGGCTCTTTATGTTTTCAAAATTAAATGCATATTTCTTTTTTTGCAGTAGTCTGGCTTCAAGCAATGCCTTTGGGTTATTAATGTGTATACTGCCCGTCCCTAAAACGCTAATAGCTTTCAGATTCTTTGAGCCCAATATTGCTCCGAAGCCTCCTTGCCCGGAACTGTTACCTGCATCGTGCATCAGGCACGCCATCCTGCTCAAATTCTCTCCTGCAGGACCTATTGTCAAAACTGCCGGCCTCTGGGTGGTTTTATCACCTTTGTCACCTTCCACCTGAATCCAGTCTCCGTATGCCTGGCCTGCCGCGACATACTTCCATATCTTTTTCTGGCACTCCCACGTATCCGTTCCCCATAGTTCCAGTTCAGCACAGTCTTTTATCTCCACGTTTTTATTTCTTATATCTACCCAGACCGGTTTATCTGCCTTCCCTTCGATTACTATTCCATCCCACCCGCCGTATTTAAGCATTGTGGAAAATCGTCCGCCGAAGTTGCTCCTTGTAAACCAGCCGACAGGATACGATTGCACGCCAATACCCTGCACTTCCATCCTTCCAGCACCGGCCGGAGCCAGGGTACCCGTCAATGGCGACGTCATTAACGTAACAACGTTAGCAGGATTAAATCCATCGATTGTTTTGTCCTTGACTAAGTCAAAGAAAATAGCTGACCCCATCCCGTGTCCGCCTACCCAATGCTCGTATTTTTTCGTGGGTATTGACGTAATTGTTCTGTCTGTCAGATTAATCCTTAAGATTTTCCTTGCATATCCGTTCATGTGCTTTTATTTCTGTTAATAGGAAGGATATCCCAATTCTCTCCAGCGCCTTCTTCTCAGATTTACCTTATAACCGGAATCGCCTTTCTGAACAGGTATCTTTGTCGTAAAACTAATTGCACCCACAGGGCATACTTCTACGCATGCCTGTTTCTTACCTGGTCCTACTCCTGTTTTGTCCCAGTGGTGTTTAGCGCCTGCACACAGGTCACACTTTCTGGCTTTTAGATTATTATCGAAATTCTTATCAGGTGCCATTACAGGCCTGCTCGGTTTGTATGGACAACTTTTTATACATGCTCCGCAGCCGATACATTTGTCGGTATCTATTGCTCTAACGTTTCCATGTTTTGTGTCGGCTTGAATTGCTCCTGTTGGACATGTGTTAACGCACGCTGGATCAACGCATTGTCTGCATTGCTCTATCGTTAAGTCATCGGGCCATTTCTCAAATGGATTTTGAAGTACCTGAATCCTTGATAAAGAAAGATTTGTTTCTCCTTCATGTACCAGAGAACAGGCAAGCATACAAGACACGCATCCCTGGCACTTTTTGGTATCGACAAGAATATATCCGCCTGACGCTGGAATCCCCTCTTTTCCATCCGCTGTTGAAATGAAATAATCGCTGGTTCCGCCGCTAACAGCAAATATCCCAGCGATTTTCAAAAAATCTCTGCGTGGAACTCCTTCGCCAGTACCCCTATTTTTCCTATCTTGTTGAGTATTCATGACTGAATATCGCCTTTAAAATGGTGATTTATTATATAATATAAACTATTATTACACAATACATATATAACTTAGGTAAATGATAAAATTGCTAAAAAAATATCTTACTTGCCCTTAAAAGTACATTTTTCATCAAAAGACACCCTCAAAAATGTTGACTCGGCGGGTTTGGATATGTTAGAATGTGTCAGCAAGTAAACTATTAAATTATTGTTTTTTCAACCGTGAGGAAGGGACCAGCCAAATGTCCAGATTGACGAAAATCTCATTTCTAATCTTAGTCTTAACAATTATTTTCTCCTATTCTATCAAAGCTCAGGGCCAGCAAACTGTGGTTATAAATGAATTGCTTGCTATGAATAGTAGCGATAGTCAGGACCCGCAGGGTCAGTACGATGACTGGGTCGAGCTTTACAACTACGGTGATAGTACTGTTAATATTGGCGGTATGTACCTGACGGACGATCTGGCGGACCCGACTAAATGCCAGCTACCTTCGCCTACTCTCATTCCTGCAGGCGGTTACCTTTTGATATGGGCAGATTTAGATACTGCTGATACCGGCCTGCACGCTAATTTTAGACTCGATGGAGGTGGCGAAGCATTGGGTTTGTTCGATTCTGACGGAAGTACCTTGATAGATAGTGTTGTCTTTGGCGTCCAGACTACTGATGTTTCGTATGGCCGTTATCCTGATGCCGGTAACGACTGGAGATTTTTTGATGAGCCAAGCCCCGCAGCTGAAAATACAATTGTATTTGAAGGTTTCGTTGAAGACGTGCAATTTAGCCACACGCGCGGTTTTTATGATGAACCTTTTACTCTAACGCTTGCCACAGAAACCGAAGATACGGAAATTTACTATACTACTGATGCCTCCGAACCTTACGAAGCTTCCGGCCGGTCAATAACTGGCACACTCTATACCTCACCTATTCAGATTGATAGAACTACCTGCATACGGGCGATCGCTATTAAGGATGGTTGGGGACCTTCGAAAATTGCAACAAGAACATATATATTCTTGGATGATGTAATACGCCAACCCACGAATCCCGAAGGTTTTCCCACCAGTTGGGGTAGCCGTACCGCCGATTATGCAATGGATCCACGCGTTGTGGACGACCCGGCCTATAGTGGTGAAATAAAAGACGACCTCAAATCTACCCCCTCGGTTTGCATTGTGATAGACAACGCCGATTTCTTCGGTAGCGGGGGAATATATGCTAATGCAACGAGAACCGGGGAACAATGGGAACGAGCCGCCTCCATAGAGTGGATAGACCCGAATACTGGTGGAAGCTTCGGTGTTACTGCCGGCCTTCGAATTCATGGAGGACCATACAGCAGAAGCGGCAGCTCCAAGAACGCCCTGAGAATTATATTCAGAGGCCGGTACGGTTTGTCTAAGCTTGATTATCCACTGTTTCCGGATACTGAGGTTAGCTCGTTTAACACGCTTGCCCTGCGGGCGATTTGGAACTATTCCTGGACCGGCCACAGCGGTATGAGCGGTTCCGAACATGCCGATTACCTTCGGGATGCTTTTGCCCGTGACACAATACGTGATATGGAACGCCTGACTCCCCACGGCAGGGGCGTACAGGTGTACATTAACGGATTGTACTGGGGCATGTACATTATGACCGAACGGCCTGATGAGCATTTTGTCGCAGACCATCTCGGAGGTGACAGAGAAAACTATGACATACTGGAAGCCCCCAGTGGAATGGGCGCCAGCACCACTATGGAGGTTATTTCAGGAGGTGAGCAGGCAAGACAGGCATGGAACGAGCTGTTCGAGGTGGCAGACTTGAACCTGACCACGCCGGAGGCCTATGAAACGGTTCAGACACATGTGGACATTCCCACAATGATAGATTATATGCTGATGGTCTATTACACGGGCAGCCGGGACGCACCTGTCTTCCTGGGTGATTCTTACACTCCGCGTAATTTCTACATCACTCGTCTAAGGGAGCCGGCAGGCCCGTTCATCCTGATACCATGGGATACGGAATGGTCTTTGGAAGAGTCAAGAGTCAACCGTGTCAATGTAGTCGGAGTATGGAATCCTCACTACTTGGTGGATAGACTTATTGATAATTCTGACTTCAAGATGCTAATGGCGGATCACATACACAAACGTTTCTTTAATGGTGGCGCCCTGACAGTTGACCGTGCAACCGAACGTTATTTAGCACTCGCCGATGAAATTAATGGTGCGATTGTCGGGGAATCCGCGCGATGGGGTGATAGCCGAAGGTCCTATCGACCATATACACGCGATATTGAATGGGCAGGTGAAGTAGACCGCCTGGTGAATGAATATTTTTCCGTTCGTACGGATATAGTTTTGAACCAGCTCAGACGTGCGGATTTCTACCCGTCCATCTCGGCCGCGGAGTTATATGTCAACAACCAGACTAATCATGGCGGACATATCTCACAAACCGACCGGCTTTCTATGACTTCCGAGGAAGGCACAATTTTTTACACTTTGGATGGCTCCGACCCGCGTCTTCCCGGCTCATCTCAGCAGGGCGATACTATCGGAACGGTCCTTGTACCGGAGAATGCCACCAAACGCGTTCTCGTGCCTACGGGTTCCATCGGTAACAACTGGAACAGCAGCCAGTCCTTCAATGACTCGGCTTGGCTCAATTGCGTTGGCAATCCCGGCGGGATAGGTTACGAAAGAAGCTCCGGCTATGAAGACTTAATCAGCCTTGATATAGAAGACCGGATTTATGGAGCAAGGACAAGCTGTTACATCCGCATACCTTTTACATTTAGCGACAGCCTTGACGACTTCGACTTTATAACACTGAACGTACGCTACGATGATGGTTTTGTAGCTTATCTTAATGGCGTTGAAGTGGCTCGTCGAAATTTCACTGGTACACCGGCCTGGAACTTAATCGCAAACTCCAATCACTCTGACAACGAGGCGGTAAACTTCGAGGAAATAGACATTTCAGGTTTTCGGGATAACCTGCAGCAAGGTAACAATTTGCTGGCCATACATGCTATGAATGCATCACTCACAAGTTCCGATTTTCTCATCTCCGTCCAGTTGGTTGCCAGCGAAGAAGCCATCGTTAATAATTCCGACATTTTATCTCCAGGTGCAATCGAATATACCGAACCGTTCACACTGGACACCAGCGCCCAAGTCAAGGCTCGGGTATTGAGCGGCGGCAATTGGAGCGCCCTGAACGAAGCGACTTTTTCTATAGGCCCTGTCGCGGATAATCTGCGTATAACAGAGATTATGTATAATCCATATAGTTCAAATGATTTAAACGAGCCGAATG
>JASFVS010000143.1:0-7446 GCA_050049715.1 Phycisphaerales bacterium | reverse complement strand
CCTCGCAACAGATCCAGGCCGAGACTGAAAGAAAGGTTTTTACCTTTCCCTTCGACCTAGCAAATGTGGAAAAAATAGAAGCCCTATTCGAAAATATAGTTTCCGAAACGAACGGCATCGATATTCTCGTCAATTGTGCAGGAACGACCATCCGCGGGCCAAGCGAAGACATTGATTTAAAAAGCTGGAATCATGTCATCGAGGTAAATCTTACCGCCGCGTTCGTAATGTCACAGGCGTTCTGTAATTATCGAAAGCAGGATGGCAAAGCCGGCAAAATTATAAACATCGGCTCACTGACATGCCACGCGGCCCGCCCCACTACGGCGCCATACGCCAGCAGCAAGGGCGGCCTGCTCATGCTGACGAAAACACTCGCGGTGGAATGGGCCAAATACAATATAAACGTGAACGCAATCGGACCGGGCTATATTTCAACGGAACTTACCGCACCATTGAAGGACGATGAAGACTTCAATAAGTGGGTCCTTACCAATACGCCGCTTGGAAGATGGGGCCGGCCTGACGACCTCGCCGGCACGGCGGTTTTGCTCGCATCAAAAGCAGGTGACTTTATCACCGGACAAATCATATACGTCGACGGCGGCTGGCTGGCTTTGTTATAACAACCCAAACCGTATGGGAAAACAGGGCGAAGGCCGTAAATGCAGTTCTTTGGGCGATGGACAGGCCGGTACCTGTAAACGGGCCGAATGCGGGTTGAAATGAAATAGCTAAAGATATATGCGGAGAATCCTCTTCAGGCATGTCGCACTGAAAAACGCATATTTTAGCGAAAAATTTACTTCACAAATATTTACTGTCAACCGACGGCTCACTATAAGCGTCTAAAGCTGTAGTTGGAGTAAATTGCCTCGATGGAAAACACTGATAAAAGTTTAATTGAGGCCCATTGTAAGGGCCAAACAACAGCGTTCGGCGAGCTTGTACGCCGGCACGGGGACAGCTTATTGGGATATCTGATGAAAATGAGCAGCAATCGTCATGAAGCCGAGGACCTTTTTCAGGAAACCTTTAAACGCGTGCATGAAAAGGCACATACGTTTAAGGACGGCCGGTTTAAGAGCTGGCTTTTTAGTATTGCGACGAATGCGGCTATAGACGGTATGCGGAGACGAAAACGAATGCGTTTTGTATCGCTGAATCAGAAGCTCGATTGTGCAAATCCGGACAGTGACTGCCTTGAGGCGGTTGCAACGGCGGACAGTTCAAACGAGCCATCCAAAGAGGCAGTGAAAACAGAACGAAAAGAGCAGGTCAGGCGTGCCGTCGGGGCATTGCCTGAGAAGCAAAGGGCAATACTTGTGCTGGCCTACTATCAGCAGCTTAGTTATACCGAAGTGGCACAGGTTTTGGGCTGCTCGGTCGGCACGGTGAAAACGCAAATGTACAGGGCGCTTAGAACACTGGCGCACAAATTACCCGATGTTTAGGCGGTGGTAAAATGAAACGTCATTTAACAGAACAAGAGCTTATCGAATACCAGTTTAAGCTGGCCCCGGATGACAGGATGAAAGAAACAGCCGGGCATCTGGAAGAATGCGGCGAATGTAGAGAACATCTGGACAAATTACAGCGAAAATTCTCATCCCTGGATTTGCTGCGTGAAGAAGCTAAAGCTTCCGAGGAACTGATTTCAAACGTAATAGAGCAGGCAAAAAAGCCTGTCAGGAAAAAGATTTTCCTGCTCAGAAAACCTGCTTGGCTTAGTGCCGCTGCAATGCTGGCTGTTGGATTATTGCTGATAGCTATTCAATTCAGCGAAAATAAAACAAAGAAAAGCGAAGTTGCCCAAAAAATATTGTCATCACCAGCTAATGAAACGCCAGCTTCAGATAAATTGGAAATAGCAATGGACAACAGAACGGCTCCAACCGGGGCACGTTCACGCGAGAATGCTAAAGATATGATGAGACTTGCAGCGGCGCCAAAACAAGAAAAGGCCGTTATGGATTCTATATCTATAATTAGTGAACTTAAAGAAACCACAATTGCCGAGAAACCACCTTTCGCACCGGCAAGTGCGATTGAACTGGTGACACTGCCCAGAAGAGATAACGTTCAGCTTACAATTTACAATTCCGCCGATTTAACACTCGTTCGCGAAAGAAGAAACCTGACGCTGAAAAAAGGCTGGAACTGGCTGCAATTTATGTGGGCCAACACTTTGATTGATCCGACGTCGCTGTCATTAGAGCCGCTTGCACAGGCCGACAAAATCGAAATACAGCAGTTGGTGTTTCCAGCGAGGCTGCGGGAGCTTGGCCGTTGGCTCATCCGCTCAGAGGTCAGCGGCCAGGTACCTTTTGAAATAACGTATTTCACGAGCGGCCTTTCATGGCGGGCGTTCTATATGGGGACACTCTCGCAGGATGAAAAGAAAATGCACCTGCAGGGATACGTGCGAGTCGGCAATAACAGCGGCGATGATTATGAAAACGCACAGACCAGGTTGATAGTCGGACAGGTTCATTTGCTCGATGAGATAGCCGAACTTGCAAGACGTCAGTATCCTTATAATAGCCCCATCGCCATAAGTTTATCAGACAGAGAGGAAGATTGGAACGGAGACGTACCGGAAGCAACGCTTGCGGAAAGTCTGGACATTAACATAAACCTTAGCACATTAGAAGACCTACTCATGAGGCCCAAAGAAATTATCAAAGAAGGTCTTAGTGAGTATTTCCTTTACACCATCGAGGGGACAGAGACAATCCCGAACGAATGGGGTAAAAGGTTGCTCTCGTTCGAGGCCAAAGACGTCAACGTAACAAGTTTATATAAGTATGACGAAGAGCCCTACGGCAATCAGACAATAAGATTCGTAAAGTTCACAAACGATGAGGAACATAATCTGGGCCAGACGCCGATTCCAAACGGTAATGTCAAGATTTACAGCGAGGCAGACAACGAAGACCATTTATCGTACGTGGGCGGAGCGAATATTAAATATATTCCTGTTAATGAAGAGGTTGAGCTTAATCTGGGGCAGGCGCGATTAGTTAAAGTCGAGCCGAAGCTGATAGACTTTAAGACGGACAATTACGCATTCGACCCGAACGGCAATATTGCCGGCTGGGATGAAATACGCACATGGAAAATAAAAATTACCAATACCCGAACGCTACCGGTAGAAATTGAGATTACACGCGGCTTTGATAATTCGTACTGGACGATACGAACAGACGCCGCATACGAAAAGCACGATGCGATGCGTGCTCGTTTTAATCTGAATCTCGAACCGCAAACTAAACGGACGCTCGAATACATAGTAACAACATATCACGGAACACGAGAAGAAAATTGGAAAGCAAATTTTTAGGAGACTAATTATGAACGGTAAAAGAACAAAGCTAACAGTAATTATGCTGCTGCTTACCTGCAGCGCAATCTCACAGGCAAGAATAAAATTAGTTGCACTGCCTGAACGTGCGGCGACGGTGATTCGCTTAGACAATCCAAATGCAACGCTGATTGAAGAAGAGCGCGTGTTGACATTGCAGCAAGGTTTAAACAAAGTAGACTTTTCATGGAAGGCGGTAAGCATCGATGCAGATTCAATCCGGCTAAAAGTCCTCGATCATCCGGACAAGGTGACATTATTGAATGTAAGCTATCCACCCAACGAAGCAGCTCTGGTCTGGGAAATCAACAGCGAAGGCGACTATGCCGAGACGGTGCGAATCAGCTATCTTCTGAGTAATATCGACAGGCTGATTACATACAAAGCGATAGCCGACAAGGCGGAAACCAAAATCGATTTGAAAAGCTATTTAGTGCTGCGAAACTTTTCAGGCGAGGATTTCGACAAGGCAAGAGTCCTTCTGGATTACGGCGAGTCGTTCGAACAGGGAATCGACCACGAAGAGACAAAACAGATGCTGTTCCTAAAAGCCCCGGCTGTGCCGATACAAAAGGTCTGGACATTCGATGCGGCCAAATTACCGTGGGACCCAGAACAGCTTGAGAACAGAAACGTCGGCATACCGGTAAGCTACCGAATCGTCAATGACTCCAGGAACGGATTGGGTGAATTTGCGCTCTGGGGCGGTAAGGCGCGAATCTTCCAAGACGACGGACACAAGAGCACTATCTTTTTAGGCGAGGACGTAACTACTTTAGTGCCTGTAGGCGAGAAGACGGAGCTTTATATCGGTGACAGCAGGGACATCGTCGTTACACAGCGAAAAATGAGAGATACGCAAATCAATGTACGAAGAAACAACAGCAGAAATCCTATAATCGTTCTCTATGACACCGATGAAATAATCACCGCAAAGATTGAAAATTTCAAGGACAGCCCCGCCGTACTTACAATGATTCAGCACATCCCCGGCCAGTGGGACATGGAAAGGTGTAATATGGAGTACGAGAAAAAGGATGCCAATACGCTTGAGTTCGAGATAAAGCTTCCCGCCCGAACAAATGATGGCCCGGCTATAAAAGAACTATCGATGCACTATCATCGCAGGAACGTTCGGCCGGGAAACAATATCAGGTCAATGCCGTCAGGACCAATATTACAAAGGCCGGATACCATGATAAGAAGATAATGAAAATTTGAACCTGTCCAAACTAAAAGGAGCAGCAAAATGAAACGTATAATATTAACCATATCAATAATCCTCGCGATGGCCGATATCAGTCAGGGGAAAGTCGATTTAGTAACTCTGCCGACGCGTGATACCGTACAGCTTACAGTTTACAACTCCGCGGACATGACATTAGTGCGTGAAAACAGGGCGCTAACATTGAAGGATGGACGAAACAAGCTTCAGTTTTCCTGGGAAAACACCCTTATCGACCCGACAAGTCTTGAGATGCTGCCTATGGCCGATGCCGACAAAATCGACATTGCCGATCTAACTTATCCGCCGAGAGTACGAAACCTCGGGCTTTGGAATATCGAGAGCGGCATAAGCGGCAAAGTACCGGTAGAGATTACGTATCTGACCAGCGGGCTATCCTGGCGGGCGTTCTATATGGGCACGCTTACTGAAGATGAAAAGACAATGCGCCTTCAGGGCTATGTCCGCGTTACCAATAACTCCGGTGAAGACTATGAGAACGCCCAGACACGTCTTATCGTCGGCAAAGTTCATATACTCGATGAAATCGCCGAGCTTGCAAGACGACAATACCCCTACGGCAGGCCGGGTTTACTATCGGAAAGGGAAGTGAGGGAAAAATTGGAAGGAGATAAAACAATGTTTGGTGACAGAAGACCTACCGTCTACAAAACTCTCTCCCTGGCTGGTCGGGTGCCTAAAGAGGTCATTAAAGAGGGATTAAGCGAGTATTTTCTTTATACGATTGAGGGAACTGAGACAATTCCCAACGGCTGGTCGAAGAGGCTGCTGAGCTTTGATGTGGACGATGTGCCGGTAGTTAATCTTTATAAATACGAAGAAGAACGTTACGGGGATTCTGTGGTTCGCTTTCTTAGTTTCAAAAATGACGAAGAGCACGAGCTTGGCGAAACTCCCATCCCCGGCGGGATGCTTAAGGTTTACAGGGGCGCAGGTAATGAAGGGCACCTGTCTTATACGGGACAATCCTCATTCAAGTATATCCCTGTGGATGAAGATGTGGAGCTTAACCTCGGGACGGTCGCCGACGTTGTTGTCGAGCCGAAGCTTATGGATTATAAAACGGAAAACTACAGATTCAACAGACGCGGCAACGTTTCCGGCTGGGAAGAAGTTCACACGTTCAAAGTTAAAGTTAAAAATACCCGCGATATAGACGTTAAGGTCGAGATTAGACGTAACTTCAATACAACGTACTGGACTCTGGCCAGAAGCGGTGACTTAGGTGAATTCGAGAAAGTGGATGTCAATAGCGTTAAGTTTACATTAGTGCTTGAACCAAGAACAAATAAAGAATTCGAATACACTGTCAGGACCTACCACGGCGAAAGAGAACAGAACTGGCGGCCTGGAAATCAGTAATAAAATCCCAGGCAGCCCTGTTAGAAAGATTCGGCCGGCTATGTTCGTGCAGCTAAGGCAACTCTGAATATTGCGCCGGTCGGGCGGGCACTTAGGATTTCCACAAAACCGTTATGTGCCTGTGCGAACTTCTTTACCAATGCAAGACCCAGTCCAGTTCCGGCGGTCTCACGTGTCGATTCGGCCCCAATACGATAGAACTGCTCGAATATCTTTTTCCGCTGCCGGTGAGGGACACCGGGTCCGCGGTCTTCAACCTCAATCAAGATAAACCCATCGCGACTTTTAGTTCGTATCGTGATAGTTTTGTCTTCGGCATCGCGTGCATATTTGACCGCATTGTCCAGCAGGTTGATTACTATTTGTGCAACGGCATCGTTATCAAAAATTGTTTGTCCAATCTGACCAAGCTCTGTTTTTATCGAAAAGCCATTTTGTACCGCATAGGGTCTCATCATTTCAACCATATCCACAATGAACTTATTGATGTCACCCGCCTTGAATGTGTATCTTTTTCGCCCTCTTTGGATGCGTGAAAAATCCAGCACATTCTCTATCAACCGGCTGAGTCTTTCACTTTCCTGTCGCATACTCCCGTAATACTCAGTGAGCTTGTCATCTGACTTGACCCAGTTCTTTTCCAGCATTTCAGAGTACATTCGTATCGAAGTAAGTGGTGTTCGAAGCTCGTGCGAGACGGCTGATATAAAATCATCCTTTTTCTGTGCCAGCTTAATCTGCTTTATCGAACTTAACCAAAGCCCACTCAGTCCCAGCGCGACCGCTACAAATACAACAGAAATAATGCTTACATACCAGAATTTCAGGCCTTTAATCTCTTTACCAATCCAGGCCGGATCGATTTCTTTGAGATTTAATATCAAATCGCCAAAACCAAAATTCAACGTCGCTTTATAAGCAACATCTTCATACGTTACTTTCTGTTCTTCCAACTGAGGCAGTTCAAAACGCATCCCCTCACGCATCAATCTTGATGCAGACTCTTTTACCTGTTCTATCAGCTTGGCTTCATTTAACTGAAAACCCTGCAGCAAGTGTCTGTCTTCTATTTGAACATGTCTTAACATAAACACCTGCCCGCCAAATATGGACTGTTGAACATCCTCATCAGGAATCACAAGAGGCACAAAAGGCTCTATCCTTATCTCAACCACATCGTCCTGAGTTTCCTGTCGAGCAGCACGGTAATTGCTCATCTGCGGCATAATCTCTTCGGCATCCTGGAGCCTTGCCTGGCCCTGAGGTTCGTCGGAAGTCTGTTGTTGTTCGAGAAGCTCCTGGCTTCCAGCAATATTAGAGGTCACAACCGAGCGACTCTGTCTTACAACCTGTTCTTTCTGAGACTCCGCCTGTAAACTTCCGATTTGATACTCCCCTGCCCGCCCCCTCTGGCCTTGAGCTTGTTTACTTAAGCCTGCCGCTTTACCTTTGGCTCCGGTCGGAGATATTTCAT
>JASFVS010000142.1:0-7534 GCA_050049715.1 Phycisphaerales bacterium | reverse complement strand
TTGAGCCGTGTTGGCCGCCTTCGACGACAATGGCAATAGCGATGGCTCGGTTATTGCTGTCAGTAACGAACCCTCCGAACCAGGCGTCTTCCGGGGCCTCTGTTGAGCCGGTTTTACCATAAATCTTTACATCCTGCTCTGCAAAGTCTTTAAGGACCGGTGCGAATGTTCTGTGAGCTGTTCCACCTACCTCGTTAACCACAGCACTCATGCCGTCATATACTACCGCCATGGTTTCTGACGAGATGCCGAGGTTGACAGCGTCGAAACGAGAATCATTCGAATGGTCTAAAAAGAGCCTTGGCGGTTTGTAGATGCCGCCTCGGGCAATAGTGGCCATTGCATTTGCAACCTGGAGTGGTGTCACCCGTAGGTTGCCTTGGCCGATACCGAACCATCTTCTTTCGCGTTCACTGAGCGGCGGGACTTGCTCGAAAGTTGTAACCCGGCCTCTCGGAGCAATGTTTGAGATTACTCCCGGTAATTGGCGCAGGTTTCTGTTAAGCTCGGTTTCATCATTAGAAATAGGCGGGAATAAAATGTTTCGGCCGTAACCGAACATAAAAAGATATTGCTGGAGAGTGAGAGGGTCGATTCTGTCGGCGAGACGTGAGAAGTAAATATTACAACTGCCCCTGATGGCATTGCGCGCGTTGTTGTGTTCCCATCTAAGATCATGACCTGACCTGTATCTGTTGAAAATCAAGCAGTTCGGCCAGTTGCTCGGGGCCGGCCGGGCTGGGCAGCTTATGACTTCTCCTGGAGTGATTTTTTTGGATTCGAGCCCTGCGATTAGGATAAGCGGTTTTATAACCGAGCCGGGCGGGTATCGTTCATTTATTGCCCGATTTATCAAGGGCTTGTTGGCGTCGGCAACGAGAGTGCCGTAATCATATCTGGCTCGGTTTAAATCGAAGGTTGGTAATGAGACCAATGCGAGGATGTCACCTGTTCCGACCTCAATGATTACAGCCGACATTCCGGGGCCGCAATTCGGTTCGTGAGGATAATCAGTCAGGTAGTTTTCTATTCTTTGCTGGAGAGCAATGTCAAGTGTAAGAGTGACGTCTTCACCAAACTCTATATCCGTTCGGCTTATAAGCTGACTGTCTATGTCGATGATTTCCTCACCTCTTCTGCCTCGAAGGATAGATTCGCAAACATATTCGACTCCATCTTCCCGTCCGCCAAGCTCTCCTTCTAAATAGCTTAGTAATTTGTCATCTTCGAAAAGCTGTTTGTCTTCATATTGTGTTACGGGACTCACCCAGCCGATTGTCTGTGCGGCGACCGTGCGATAGGGATAAAATCTTTTTGCTTTTGGCAGAATCCGGATACCTTCAATGTTTAGAAATTCCAGTTGAGCGGCGAAGATGTCATCGTCAGTTTTCAGCTCCAGCAGGGGCCAGGGGTCGTACATATCGGCGATGTCGATTTTGTTTACCAGCCGAATTCGTTCGAGGGAGTCCGGCTCTTTTTTTTCAAAATCGGCAACAGCTTCATAGATTGGTATGCTGATGATATTATCGTATTTTTTGCGCGCATCAGAATTCGGGAATTTACGCCGCCAT
Organism: Phycisphaerales bacterium; assembly: GCA_050049715.1. Taxonomy (GTDB): domain Bacteria; phylum Planctomycetota; class Phycisphaerae; order Sedimentisphaerales; family Anaerobacaceae; genus NIOZ-UU13. The sequence goes on along the minus strand of JASFVS010000142.1, from coordinate 5,963 downwards.
GCCTGAAACAGGCGCTGGTTCCAGATGTGGTCGTTTATGCTTTGTATTTCATTTTTTATTTCCGAAGGGTCGACCGCCTTGAACTGGGCGCACTTATTAATTATCTGGTTCAAATCGGCCATGCCGGAGTCCAGCTTTTTTTGTACTTTGGCTACTGCGTCCGGATTGTCTTTTTCAACTGCGCGTAATAACATATCCTGTCTGACGCGGTCATCCATAAGAGATGAGAGTGAGTAATTTATACATAGCTGGAATTGCGGTTCATCGGTGGCGATTGCTTTTTCTACATTGCCGGTTCTGTCGAGTATTTTACCTCTTACGGTTTTAAGCTGCTGAGACTGACCTCTCTGGCGTTTTAAATCTTCGATGTCGCTTTGGAGAGAAGAGCTTTGGAGCAGCTGCATTTGGGTCAGGCGGAGCAGGCAAATCAGCAGGAGCAGGCAGCTTAATATTACAAAGATTTTAATTCGCTTTTCGTACATTTTTTTCGTGATTCCTACTACGGTACGAATAGTATTTCGGCAAGATCGGGCTGCGAACTTAACGCCGGCCGAAGCGACTTGTTTTTATGTGCATCCACCAGGCTGAGGGTAAGAATAAAAACGGTCCAACAAGGCCGGAGTACAAAGCTATACCGAAAAGAGCGGTTAAAAGATTTGGCGGCACCGGCTCACCTTTGATGAAGTTTAGCAAGTAAACCAGCGCGCCGGCGAAAATTGCTGTAAGGAATATTGCAATTGCCTGATATGGCATTTTTCTGATAGTAATAACCTGGTGTAGATAGGCAAGAGCGGTTCCAAAAAGGCCAAAGCTGATAATTTGCGGTCCCATTGTGCGACCAATTAAGTCGGCGGCGAAGCCTATTGCGAACGAACTTATTATCGCCTCTGAAGTATCGTAGTAAACGGCAAAGAATACCAGAAGGATTAACAGTAAATCAGGCTTAATGTTCAAATCTGCGAAAAAGCTGGCCTGGATGACCGTAGCAAGAAGAACTAAAATTGCAAATCGAAACCAACGCATTTATATCCTTTTTTACTGTGTCGGGTTCATTACGATTACAACGACATTCGTTAATTTCTCTATATCACATACCGGCTCGACCAGGATATCCCAAAGTAAAGGCTCGGAATTGCGTTTGCATTGAGCAACCTGTCCAATAATCATTGGTATATAAAGAAAGCCCGGTTTTTTGGCGGCTATAATCTCGTTGCCGACCGTCATTTTGTGTTTTGACATGGAAATCCCGGCCAGGTTTTCGCCTTTACCCCGCATAAGCCAGTTTGTGTTTCCTATTTTTACGGCTATGTTCGATGTCGGGTCTGTGAACAGCTTAACGCGAGCGGTGCGGGGAGCGATGTCGGATATAGTTCCAATGATACTGTTGTCGGCCAGAACAAATTGTTCTTTGGTCAGGCCGTCATCGTGGCCCCGATTTATATAAAGCTCACAGCGCCGCTTATTTATCTCGACAGTGCTCACGTCGGCAAAAACAAAACCCATACGCTCCCATGTGGGTGTGTTGCGCATTTTAGAGAGTTTTTGTACGATTTGCTGAGCGTAATCGCGTTGTTGTATAACGTTGGCGAGATGATTTTGAAGTCTTTCATATTCGTCCCGATTGACCATATCTTTGTCTCTGAGGGGCTGGCGAGTCCCGGCGGAAAGCGAAATATTTCTGCCGATGCTTAATGGCCAGTGGAAAAGGCGTGCAAAAGCAAACTGGAATTTATTAGTTAGATTTACAGGAGAGAAAAGGAAGATAAACCCGGTCAATGTGCACCAGGTAAATAACATTCGTCTGGAGACTCTAATTTGCTTCCTTGCCATTAACTTCTTGTGGACATTGTAATGTGTTTACGGTTATTTTTTCTAATCAAAGCACATTGCACTCGATGGACGACGAATCATTCCCATCCGTATTCGCTATGGTCCATCGTATCTTTCCACAACTCCAGATTTTCAAGATAGACGCTGGTGCCTCTTGCAACACAGCTTAGAGGGTCTTCCACTATTGTAACTTTCAGCCCTGTGGCATTTGCCAGTACGGTATCCATCCCGCGTAACAGGGATCCCCCGCCACAGATATGTATGCCGTTATCAATGAGGTCTGCGGCCAATTCCGGCTCGGCCTTTTCAAGTGTTATCGTAACGGCGTCTATTATTGTGGCGATTGGGTCGCGGAGGGCCTCACGTATTTCCTCACTTGTTATAACGATTTTTCTCGGCAGACCCGATATTGTATCTCGGCCGGCTATCTCCATCGTCAATTCCTCTTCAAGGGGAGCTGCCGAGCCGATTTGTATCTTGACCTTTTCGGCCCTTGCTTCGCCGATGAGCAGGTTATAAGTTTTCTTGAGATGATTAATTACCGCTTCGTCCATATCGTCGCCGCCGATGCGAATTGATTCGGAGGTGGCGATGTCGGCCAAACTCATTATGGCTACTTCGGTTGTTCCTCCGCCGATGTCGACAATCATCGAAGCGGTGGGGTCTGTAATGGGCAGGCCTGCCCCGATTCCCGCAGCCATTGGCTCATCGACCAGATAGACCCTTCGAGCGCCCGCTCGTTCGGCGCTGTCTATAACGGCTCGGCGTTCAACGGCGGTTATGCCGCTTGGTACGGCGATGACCACTCTGGGCCTGACGAGGCCGCCTCTGCCGTGCACCTTTCGGATAAAATAACTCAGCATTGCTTCGGTGATTTCGAAATCACTGATTACGCCATCTTTAAGAGGTCTTATTGCACTAATTGACCCGGGTGTTTTACCTAACATTCCGCGCGCAACAAGACCAACGGCTTCGCCGTTATTCAAAACAACATTGGTTCCTTTGCGAACAGCAACGACGGAGGGTTCGTTGAGGACAATACCTTTATCACGGACACAAACCAGGGTAGTGCAGGTACCAAGGTCGATACCCATATCCATACTAAACCAACCTAAGATCGTGTCCAGTACCACTTTCGACTCCTTTCTTGGTTTCCAGATTAGATATTTTTCGGAAACCGTAATTTGTTACTGGCTATTTTTATATATATAGAGCGGTATTGTCAACAGTGAAATTTATACAGGTATTTGAAAAAAAGTGCCGTACTGACTGTGGCACTTATATGCTACAAGTGCTGCGGTAGCCAGAACTGCAAAAAATATCAGAGCAAGGAGAACAGTGTATACGTTGTCAGGTATTGCCATCTTTTTGCTGTGGGTTGGTCCATTGGGACTCATATATCAACCTCATATAATATATGTTTTGAGTTATTTATAAATTAGTACTTACGTTATCACCGATTTTAGGCTGTTCCTGTGTAACTTTCATAAGTTCCAGTGTTCCGATGGCTTTTTCCGGCTGAACATCTAAAATTACAATGTCACAAATAAACCTGTCGCCGCGAACTGCATGGAATCTCATACCCTGTTTTACACCGTGTGCAGCGCCGATGGATATCTCTGCTAAATTTGTTTCAAGGTTCACGGCGTTTATTCTTCCTTTGAGGCCGATATCCGTTGCCGGAGGAGCGACCCGGACGCGGTCTCTTGTCGTAGTGACCGGCATAGGGGCTGTAATGGTTTTTCCACCTCGTTGCATATACCGGTTCACATTGTTTTGCAATGCTGTTTTTTCTTCGCGCAATTGTCTCAATTTTGTTTCCAGGTCATCTATGATTGCCATTTTTTCGATAAGAGACGCCGTGGTTTCTTCAAGCTCTCTTTCGTTTTCGATTTGCTGTGCTTTAACGTTATTTAATTCGGCAAGTGTTTGTTTCAGGTGATTTTCTTTTTCGTCATTTATTCTTGAGAATTCTATATTAATATCTCTCCATTTATTCTCCTGTTCAAGGGCAGTAGTCGCCTGCCTTCTGGCCTCAGCGACTTGTGTTTGAAGTTGGTTGACCTGAATCTGGAGTTTATTAATCTGCCCCTTGAGGTTTTCTTCCAGTTGATTTGCCTGCGCAACTGTTTGATTTAACTGTTTCTTTGCGTTTTCCTCATTTCGCGTTGCGGCCTGGTATCTTGAATTTTGGTTTTCATATTTTTCCCTGAAATTTTCGGCGGTAGCGACATATGTACAGACGATGCCGCAGAGAAAGATTGAGGATATCGTCAACAGAACTACTAAGACCTTTGTAAGCGTGCTCAAAACAGGCTCCTTTCGATAACTATGTGTTTCTTTTCAATACACCCATCGTCCCTTACAGGGACGCCCTAAATTCGATAACGAGGCCTGAAGATTTTCCAGATTGCCCTACACCGGTTATTTCCGAGCCTGAGTTCAATTGGTGTATGGGTTCGGAAAATGGACTCCAGTCCCTGATATTGCCTATAATATATACTATAATTTTACGTTTTAAGCTATGAAAGGTCAAGTTATTTTTGGTAAATAGCCCAAATTAAAGTAAATGATGAGAAAAAGAGCGTGCTAAATCCGATAACATAGTATTTTCAAGGGTCAATTCTATCATTTTCCACACTGAAGAACAGCTTTCGCGGCGGCGATGCGTACGAATTTTGACTCGTTTCGGAGCAGCTCCGGAAGGTATTTTGTCAGCGAAGGCGTGCAAATTTGACCAATGGCCATGGCTGTAAGCACATTAATGCGTTCGTTGGCCTGCTTATCCTGGCCTGTATTGAGCTTTTTCCTGAAAACATCGAGAACCTCCGGTGCTCCGGCGTTGTTCCCAAGCCTGCCGAGCTGTTCTGCGACAGCCAGGCGAACCTCGACAATGTCATCATCCAATTTGGTAATCAGGATGTCTTTAATTTTAGGAGTCCCCAATACTCCTAAAGCTCCCATTGCCCTTATGCCCATAATTCTGTCATCGGCGTAGGCGCTATAGATTATTGCCCATAGTTTCTGTAATACCTCTTCGTCACCAAGTTTGGCCCTGGCCTCCAGTGCCTGAAATCTTACTTTATCGCTGGATTCTTCATCTTCCTGTACAATTTTAAGTAGTTCGAGGGAACTTTTACTGCGGATTTTACCAAGTATTAGAGCTGCGTTGGCTCTGACCGTCTGGTCGTTGCTTTTTATTGCTTTTTGAAAAACCTCGAGATACTCGGTTGAGCCGAGCCTGCTCATTGCGTAAGCAGCAGCTATTACGACATTCATATCCGGATCTTCCAGCAATTGTTTGACCAGCTTTTTCGCATAAGTGTATTCGAGGTCACCCACGGCCAAAGTGGCTGCGAATCTGACCGGCACAACCTCATCCTGTAATAATCGATGCACTGTAGGCATCAGCCTGAGCTGTTGGGTCGATGCGACCACTTCAATAGTACGTGCCCGGACCAAAGCGTCATTGTCGGCCAGACCCTGCTGGAGAGTTCGGAGAGCTTGTTCCCAGGTAGTTTTTTTGTCGTTCGTATCGAAATCGTTCGACAGCATTTGCAGCGGGTTTTCACATCCAGACACGAAAACCATAAGGCAAACAAAAAGCGATGTGCAAGAAGTGATAGTATTTATTTTCTTGTACTTTTGTGTTTTAGCTTTATTAAACTTATGTTCCATCTGGCAGCCCTGGTGAAGAAATTCTGGATTTTTTAATTCTAAAAATTCTAATTGAAAACAACACTATTATGAATAATAGAGGGCAGAGTTCACAGCAAAAACCCAGCCATTGGCCATATTTGCTGAAAAAAGTTATTCTTTTGTCTATGAATACCCTGTCGAGTAACCATCCCTGCATACCTGTTCTTGCCATAGCTGAAGGTGGTAAAGTCCCTGCTAAAAAACCGTTTTCTATACGCCCCGAGCTGTCTATTACGCAGCTTATGCCGGTATTGACGCTTCGTACAATGCTGAGTCTGTTTTCAATCGCCCTGAATACACAAGTGGTGACGTGCTGGGCGAGTTCTGCACTTGGCAGGACTTCATTTTCCTTAAAGCGAACGAACCAGCCATCGTTACTAATATTTACAAGCCAGTCGAGTCTCTTTTTACCATTCTTATCCAGAGCAAATTTC
>JASFVS010000219.1:0-5466 GCA_050049715.1 Phycisphaerales bacterium | reverse complement strand
CGTATGCTTCAGTGACATCGGCAATCAGCTTTTGCAACTGCTGCATGGCCCATTTGTCTATTTCGAACATTTCATCATAAGCAACAGAATGTTTATTTGGGTCAAAATCATTTATATTGCCAAGCAGGTATCGGAGCGTGTTTCGGATTTTTCTGTAGGCATCCTGTGTTCGCCCGATTATTTCATCGTTGCACTTTACATCTTCCTGATAGTTTACGCTCGAAACCCACAGCCGGAGGATGTCGGAGCCGTATTTCGCCACTTCTTGCTGAGCATTGACATAGTTACCCAGTGATTTGGACTGTTTCATTCCTTTCTCGTCAACAGTAAAGCCATGCGTCAGAACGCTTTTGAACGGAGCGTTACCGGTAGCTCCGAGGCCGGGTAAAAGTGACAGTTGGAACCAGCCTCTGTGCTGGTCGGAGCCTTCGAGGTATAAATCGACAGGTACAGGCCATTTCCACTCTCTTGCGCAGACGCTGTACCAGCTACAGCCGGATTCGAACCAGACATCGAAGATGTTCTCTTCTTTTTGAAGCTCATCGAGAACGAAGCCTTCGGGCAATTGGAAATCATCACCGAGAATCTCGCGTGGCGAATGTGTGAACCAGCTATCGGAGCCATGCTTTTCGACGTGCTTTGCTACGGCCAAGACCGACTCTTTTGTCATTAGAGTTTGTCCCTTGGCGTTTACAAATACGGGGATAGGAAGGCCCCAGCTTCTTTGCCTGCTGATGCACCAGTCTGGACGGGATTCGAGCATTCCTTCGATTCGCTTTTGGCCCCAGGCAGGTATCCATTTTACATTTTGGATGCTATCCAGCGCCAAATTGCGGAGGCTTTTATCTGCATCGGGCATCTCTTTATCGACGCTGACGAACCATTGTTCAGTTGCCCTGAAGATGACAGGACCCTTGCTGCGCCAGCAGTGGGGGTAGCTGTGCGAAATTTCACTCTGCGCAAAGAGGAAGCCGTTGTCCTCGAGATATTTATTAACGACCTTGTCAATTTCGAGAACGTTTTTGCCCTGCAGCCAATCGGGTACAGTGTCATCATATCGGCCATCGTCCATAACGGGCGAATAGACGGCCAAGTCGTATTTTTGTCCCGACATATAGTCTTCAATGCCGTGGCCGGGGGCGGTATGGACAAGGCCTGTTCCATCCTCGGTGGTGACATATTCGGCAAGAATTACCATATATGCATCTTTGTCGGTAGGATTATTTTCAACAAATGGATGCAGGTAGCGCAGGCCTTCGAGCTCATTACCTTTAACGGATTTTTCACTTACCGTGTATTGACCTTCCTGCAGATTACCCGCCGTGACGACCGCCTCGATTCGGTCGGTTGTTACTATCGAGACAAAGGTTTGTCCATTCTTTTGAAAACTTATAGTATTGTATTCCAGATATGGATGGACGGCTACGGCCAAATTAGCCGCCAATGTCCAGGGCGTGGTTGTCCAAATCATAAAGCAGACTTTTGCACTGCCGGCCTGGTTTTGGTCAATGAGGCCAAGTTCAATGAGTTTTGCAATGCCGTCCTGAGCAACCGGAAAATTGACAAAGATACTTGGTGAGGAAATGTCCTTATATTCCAATTCCGCTTCGGCAAGGGCGGTTTCACAACCAATAGACCAGTGAATAGGTTTTAGCTGTTTATAGACCAGTTCTTTATCGACTAATTTAGCGAATACCTCCAGGATGCCCGCTTCGTATATAGGCTTAAAGGTAAGATAGGGATTGTCATAATCGCCGAATACCCCCAGCTCCTGGAACTGCTTGCTTTGTATTTTTATATACTTTTTTGCGTATTTGAAGCACTCCTTGCGAATGTCGAGCTTGGTCTTTTGGCGAATTTTGTCGCCGAGCTCGGTTACGACTTTTGCCTCGATTGGTAGACCGTGACAATCCCAGCCGGGCACGTAAGGGGCATCGAAGCCGGTCATCGTCTTATATTTGACAACAAAATCTTTAAGGACCTTGTTAATGACGTGGCCCATGTGGATATCGCCATTTGCGTAGGGGGGGCCATCGTGCAGAATATATAAAGGCGCACCGGCTCTGGCTTTTCTGATTTGGTTGTATATTTTTTCCTTCGCCCATTTTTTTCGCAGTTGAGGCTCGCGCTGGACAAGATTTGCTTTCATCGAAAAGCCGGTCTTCGGCAGATTCAAAGTGTCACGATAACCTTTTTCTTTTGTACCCGACATCTAATCAATCCTCAAAAATCTTTCCTAAAATAAACTTTGTATCATAAGTATCAAAACCTAATCTGTCAACACCGCCGACAGTCTTTCATATTTCTAAAAATGCCGTTTTCAAATAAGGCTTAAATCCCATGTTTGTCCAGAAAAGCTCGGCCGGCTCGTTAAACGTCGAGAATTTGACTTCAATCCTGTCGAAGTCCTTTCCTTTATAATATCGGAGCAGAGTTTCTATTAACTTTTGGCCTATACCGCAACGCCTGTGAGTTTCGGCCACATACATGCCAAAAAGTGCAATGTATTTTTTTCTTACCAGAACCGGGGGATAATCTTCAATACCCGCCATGCAATAACCAATCAGGTCGTTTGCATCGGTTGCCACGAGCACACAAGAATCTTCGTTCTCAATACGACCTTTTAAGAATTCTGCGAACTTTTCATGTCCATCGGGCGACCTGCTAAATAAAGCATCAAGCTCTTTATGATGATCCATTAGCCCTTTCCAAAGCTCGATTATAGTAGGGACATCTTCCAAAGCCGCGTTTGTTATATTGATTTGTTCGTTCATTTTATCTCCTGATAATAAAAAAGCCTTCCAAAGTTTGCTACTCTGGAAGGCTTTTAGTATCCGGTCGTATAGCTTTCTCAGGGCAGCTTGAGCTTCTCCATAATAATCATGATTATCGCACAGTTTAGGATGATGTTATTCATAATATTCCAACCGAATTAATACAATTAGCCCTTCAAACTAGCAAGTTACTACAATCTTCGGCCAAAGTCAAGGGAAAGTTTAGCAAAAATGGGAGACAAGGGAGATACAGAATTAAGAAGACAGAAGATGAGATAAGTTATCATCCTTCCAGCTACCAACTAATACTTTCATAGTAAATACAACTTTTATTCTTCATCTTTTATCAGGTGCTTAATGGATTTGTAATAAGCTTTCACCTCCTGCTCAGTAATAAACAAGTCACCATCCGTGTCCATTTTGGTTATATGGTCATTGCAGTGTGCATTGAACGCCACTCGTTCATAGCGTGAATATACAGATAACAACGGAACACCCACCCGGGCAATTTGTCTATTTGCACGCTCCGTTTTACGGATAATCGTATCGAATAAATCCTCGGCGCGCCGGTTCTCAAATGAAACGTTTAACATTTGCTCGTCTGTCCGGACCTCCGCTGCCCGTTGATTTATCTGACATCCAAAAAACAAGAATATAACAAGCGATATTAGTATAAACCAAATGCAATTTCTAACCGTCATTTCTCTAATCCTCATCGAATCACCACTAACTCTTTAATTTCATATAAAAATCCATAGGTACATTATCGTTCGTTTATCATCAGGCAGAACGAAGTCAATATTATTACAAAAAAATTTTTTATTAGAAAGAAAAAGGTGTGCGTAATATGGCGAATTTCTAAGTTCAAAAAACCTGACAACGGATAAAAGTAATTTATTTTATGTTAAACCTGCAAATGTACGGATTTTATTAGGTGGTTTGTTCGTTACACCGTTTAGCTAAAACATAAGCGGATGAAGATAAGATATTTTTCGTCATCGATAATCAATTCACCAGGGTAGTGATATCTTCTTGGTTTGAAATCGTATTGCCTGCCGGCTCCTCTAAGTTCTTCTATATACCAATCAGGAGCACTGGGACTCGGAGTGAAATATTTATTGGGGTCAGCCTCATCAAAATACCCGAAAGAATCTATAGAACGTGGTAGTCTCATTCTATCCTTCGAGTATATTTGGCATTCTTTGTCTTTTAGGATTGGCGATGTTTTCAGAAATAGTTCGATATCCTCCTGAGCGGCCTGAAAACGTAAGAATTCTTCCCCCGAAAATGGAGAGGACCATGTATAGACCTTTATACCGGTTGCGGAAGCCGGAAGAGGCGCCAGTTCACCATTAGCAAGAATCCTGTTAGCCGCTACTTCAGGTTGATGCCTATAAATCAAATCACCACCTAAAGCTGCTGCAGGCAACAGAAACAATATCGCCCACAGAAAAGAATTTCTTATTTTTGCTCTTAAAAAATGATATATGATCGCCTGGTAGGGCAGTGACAAAACTATAAAGAATGCTGCGGAGATTGAGGCAAATATGCCCCAAAAGACTAACCTCGAGACAATAGCTGAAAACGAAAAGTGAGACCTAAGATAGTATATATTACCTGAAACTGTAAAAATAATAAAAATGATAACACCATTAAGAATGCTAAATCTCCAAGGGAAGGGAATTCCGTTTTTTAACTGCTTTTTTCCGCGAATTGGACGGAAACGATACTTGCAGCTTAAACATCGATGCCTGCCGACAAATGCAAAGCATGCCGCACCACAAATAACGGCTGGCCAAAAATGTGTTATAGTTATTAGAATGAGGCTCAACCCTATTACGAACCCGGAGTCATGCAGGAAAATTACTAATCCGCGAAGAACTAACATTAACACGAATAGTCCTACAAAAATAGCTATACTGATGAAGAAATACAGGCTTCGCTTCCTTATATTGGAGCTTCCACATTTGGGACATTTTAACATGCCGGATTTTTCAGTAACCTGAGGATCGGATGCAGACTCATCAGGAATTCGCTGTTGGTCCTTTTCCAAGCGTTCTTGTTCTTCTTCCGGTGTCACTTAATGTGCCCTGCAAAACAATAACTAAGTTCTACCGCTCGCTTAACTTTTAGTAGCTTACACTATTAAAATGGAGTTTTCAAGAAAAATGTGCTTGAATCCTTTAAGTATTCAACTCCTGGGTTTTTCAGATGTGCTTGACACTACGGCAATGTAGGGGCTATATTAGCGTTTATGTCGAAGACACTTTATATAATTGACGGTCATGCTCATATTTACGCGGCCTATTACGCGCCGATGCGTCCGTTGACCAGTCCATCCGGTGAGCCGACAAAGGCAGCCTATATTTTTACGACGGCTGTTCTGGGTCTTATTCAGCGTCAAAAGCCGGATATGCTTGTTGTGGCGATGGACAGCAAGACGCCCACTTTCAGGAGCGATATTTACGCCGATTACAAGGCGCACCGGCCGCCCATGCCCGATGATATGCCTGTGCAGATAAATCAGATTGAGCGGATTCTCCAGGCGATGAATATCCCTGTGCTTCGGGTCGATGGCTATGAGGCGGATGATATCATCGGAACTCTGGCAAATAAGGCTGGCTCTGAAGAAATCCAGACGTATATATGTGCAAAAGATAAGGATATGCTCCAGCTTCTTGATGAGCATACC
>JASFVS010000002.1:0-29022 GCA_050049715.1 Phycisphaerales bacterium | reverse complement strand
TTTATCGGCTTTTATGCTGGCTAAACCCCTCAATGACTGATATTTTTTACGTCTTTACAGTGTATTAAATTGTTTTGGTAAAATTCGAATAATCAGACGTCCTTAATATGATAAAAATTTCTGAGAGAATAGAACGCATAAAAGATACCATTAATTCCGCCTGCGCCCGTAACGACAGAGAGCCCAGCGAGGTAAAGCTTGTGGTCGTGACCAAATCGGCCACTTTCGAGGCGGTCAAAAAAGTCATCCAGCAGGGCTTCACAGACTTAGGCGAAAATCGCGTTCAGCAACTTAAAAAAGTGTCCACCCAGGTAGATGAATTTTTAAGCGAATCCGGCGGAAATTCGGCTCTGCCGGAAAAAGTTAACTGGCATATGATTGGCCATTTGCAGCGTAACAAGGTCCGCCAGGTTCTTCCTATAACCTCCCTGATACATTCGGTAGATACACTGCGGCTGGCAGAAGAAATAAACACATCAGCAGCAAAGCTAAAACTGTGCCCAAAAGTGCTCTTGCAGGTGAATACTTCCAATGAACCACAAAAGTATGGCGTCCCGGTCGGCGCCGCGACCCATCTCGCCGAGCAGATTGAGACCCTGCCGCACCTAAAGCTTGTCGGCCTAATGACAATGGCGCCACTGACACATAATAAAGATATCGTTCGAGCTTGTTTTGTCCGTGCAAGAGAGTTATTTGTCGAGATAAGCGGCGAAAAAATCGTAGGCCGACACTTTACAGAACTGAGTATGGGTATGAGCTCGGACTACGAAATCGCCGTCGAAGAGGGTGCAACCATACTCCGCATCGGCTCAGCAATTTTTGCCGGTTAACAACAGGTCTATGCAGAACAAATATCAAGAACATTCATACTACCGTCCAGTAACTTCCACAATTACATTCTGATATATAACAATCTCTCAATTCCGTGCATACATATCTTAAAAACCGAACAAGCTCCCCCTGCCTTATAATAGTGGAAAAAGGTAAAAAATATCCAAAGTAACACCCCTAACAAGCCGAAAATTACCATATAGATAATGAATAATTATTCGATTAATACAGGCTACTAAACTAATAAATACCAACTCAAGGTCCCATAAAGCAAAACGAGATGGATAAAGGAAAGTCACCAACTGTTACCGAATTCGAGATAAGCTTTACAGATGTTCTGTATCTGACAAATCAAGAGCGCGTCCCATCTGAAATAAAGCGGCTTTTCAAGAGAAGAAGACTTTCCTACAACGTCCTTCCAATAAATAAGTTTGCCAATGTACGAGACAGGCTTGATTTAATCGGAACCGTTGTTATCGATACCCAGGGGTCGGATGCTTCGCAGCACTATCAACTGGCACGAATAATTGAATACCTCGAGATAGAAAACGTCGGTATGATTTTACTGACAGACCGGCCGGAGATGCCCCTAAAAAGTTTTTCCATTTCGCCATCGAAGACCAGTTTTTCCATGATTAACACCATGGAAGCTATCTCTCTTGATGAGCTCTGGGTTAAAATAGTTGCCAATCTCGCATATCGTAAAAAAAGTACCGGCATTACAACAAAACCTTTCTTACCACGAAAACATGTGCTGAGGAGCCATAAAAACAAACTGGCCGAACAACTTGCCATGACAAAGACCCTCGCAGATAACCTGGCGGAGCAGCTTCGTTTGGCCGGCCTTGTACAACAGGATTTTCTTCCCGCCCAGTTGCCAAATACCAACGAAGTGCAATGGGCCACAGCTTTTCTGCCGGCAGAGTGGGTATCGGGCGATATTTATGATGTCATACGTATTGATGAAAACCATATCGGCTTTTATGTAGCCGATGTAGTAGGTCACGGAATGCCGGCGGCACTGTTGACAATCTTTCTCAAGCAAGCTTTGCTCATGCGAGAAACATACGAGAACAATTATCACATATTCCCACCTGCAGATGTCATAAAAAATCTCAATACAAAGATGACGGCACAGAAACTCTCCGGTTATCAGTTCGCCACCTGCTGCTATTGTTTGCTGAATACAAAAAATCTACAAATGACCTATGCCCGGGCAGGACATCCATATCCAATTATTATAAAACCCGGAGAAGAACCCAAACAGCTTGAAATAAGAGGCTCACTGCTCGGAGTTTTCGAACAGTCCGAATATATCCAGCAGACCGTACAGCTCGAACCAAGTGACAAATTACTGGTGTACTCAGACGGGGCCGAACCCTTTATAGGCAGCTTCGATGACCAAACGGGTTTTTCCTTCAGCGAGGAATTCCTAACAACCAAAGATTCACCCATTGTCGATATGATTGACGAGCTTAACACACGCGCGCGTAATCAGAAAATTGCACCATCGGAAATCGACGATATTACGGTATTAGGCCTCGAAATACTCACCCAGGATGTCCCGAACACCGATGCATAAATCCCTCTGAACATCCTCAGAACAGAGTTTTTTACGTATATATCCATCCCGTCCGGCCACATTGCAAACGCCCTAAAATTTGTTTGCAAAAACATCTCTTTTGGTTATACTCACTCGTGTCAAGCGATACCCGCTCCAAGGAAAGGATACGGCAATGGCGGAAAAAGATACCGATTTGGAAAAAATAAAAAAACTTATCGAGATAATGAAAGAGAATGAACTTCTCGAGGTTGAGATAAAGCACGGCGATGACAAGATTTTCCTAAAACGCCACCAACCCCAATCCTCCGTTAGCGGGACTCTAAGCGCCACACCGGCGATGAGACCGGAGCCTGGAGCGGCAGATATCCAAACCGGAGACGCCGGTGCTCTAATTCAAGCTTACGCCTCACAATCTCCGCCGAAACCGAGTGCAGAGGATTTAGTAGAGATAAAATCGCCCATCGTAGGGACTTTCTATGCGAAACCAAGCCCCGATGCCGAGCCTTATGTAGAAGTCGGCTCAAAGGTCGATCCGCAGACGCTCGTATGCATAATCGAGGCAATGAAAGTTATGAACGAAATAAAAGCCGAGACCACCGGCACAATTACCGAAGTGCTTGTTACAAACGGCCAGGCCGTCGAATACGGCCAAGTGCTATTCAAGGTCAAACCGGACTAATGGCTGATCATTAACTATTGATTATTAAGAAGACCGGAAAACAGGGACAGGAAAACAACTGTAAATAGTCAATAGAAAATTAAATTATGTTTTCAAAAATTCTAATAGCAAACAGAGGGGAAATTGCCCTTCGTATTATCCGAGCATGTCACGAGCTCGGTATCGAGGCGGTCGCGGTTTATTCCGAGGCTGATAAAGATGCCTCATATCTTCAGCTTGCCGATGAAGCCGTTTGTATCGGGCCGGCCGACTGCGCGAAAAGTTATTTGAATATTCCCAGAATTATAAGTGCCGCCGAAATTTCCGATGTCGAGGCAATTCATCCCGGCTATGGCTTTTTAGCAGAAAACATAAACTTCGCACGTATATGCCGGGAATGCGGGATAGTATTCATCGGCCCTCCCGTAGAAGCAATGCAGCTTCTCGGTGACAAAGTTCAGGCTCGTAAGCTTGCAAGCAAGGCTGGTGTGCCGGTAGTACCGGGTTCCGACGGCGCGGTCGAAAAAGATTCAAAGGCGCTCAAGCTGGCAAACAAAATGGGCTACCCGGTAATGATTAAAGCCGCCGCCGGCGGTGGAGGGCGGGGGATGAGAATCGCCCATAATGATATCACTCTGCGTTCGGCATTCGGCGCAGCACGCGCCGAAGCAGAAGTCGCGTTTGGTGACGGCTGCGTGTACCTTGAAAAACTCATTGTCGAGCCACGTCATGTCGAAGTGCAGGTCATGGCCGACAATCACGGCAACGCACTGCACTTTTATGAAAGAGATTGCTCTATCCAACGAAGACACCAAAAGATGATTGAGGAATCACCTTGCTCCACACTGGACAGACATACAAGAGAGCACCTTGCCGAGGCTGCTCTGAGGATTGTCGAAAAAGCTAAGTACGTTAACGCCGCAACCATCGAGTTTCTTTTGGACAAAGATAAAAATTTCTACTTCATCGAGGCAAACACACGGATTCAGGTAGAGCACCCCGTTACTGAAATGGTCACAGGACACGATTTAATCAAGTGGCAATTGAAAATCGCGGCAGGTATGCCTTTGAAATTAAGTCAGAAAAACGTCAAACAAAACGGCGTGGCAATTGAATGTCGGATAAACGCCGAGGACCCTGAAAATAATTTCGCTCCTTCTCCGGGCAAGATTACCCGTTTAGTTCTGCCGGGCGGTCCCGGCGTCAGAGTCGATACCCATGCTTACCAGGGCTGGAGTGTTTCAAGCAGTTATGATTCTATGATTGCCAAGCTTATAGTTCATCAAAGAACGCGAACAGAAGCTATTGCTACAATGAAAAGGGCTTTGAGGGAATTTATTATCGAGCCAATTAAAACAACTATACCCGCCTGCCTTGATATCCTCTCCCATAACCTTTTTGTTAAAAACAAAATCGATACAAGTTTCGTCGAACGAAACTTCTATTTTAGCAACACATAACTTCCGAATCTCAATCTCCAAATCTTTCCGGACAATACTCACTATTTGTTCCCGTGTTCGCAATAAAAGTTACACCGACACGGTATAGGCCAAGACCTGAAGTTGAAATGCTCTTCCTTCAAAACCACTCTGTACAAGAAAGGCTTCAAGACAATCCATGGTTTGAAAGAGGGTATATACGTCAGCTCTACCCCTGCATAACATCAGGGCCAACCGACACAGCAATCACTAAGTAATACACAATTACTTAAACAGACAGCTCTGTCGGTTGACCCACGTTAATTTTAAAGCTTTAGTTTATCCCTGATGATGGTGCTGGGGAACATATTGCCTCCTGTAGAACAGGAAGAATATGATGGCCAGAGAAATCAGGCCGACAATTCCCTTATCACCCAGAGCGCTTAGCGTCGTGGTAATATTGTTAATAATATTTACCCCAAAGAAAGGAACCGCCGATCCAAACAGGATTTCGATTGCAATTCCCAGGGCGATCAGCAACAAGGCAATTTCTGTAATCTCGCCGATCCATCTTTTTGCTTCTTCAAGAAACCGCATCTTTTATTCTCCTAAATTCAATTAATAAAAAAAACATTTCACAAATACGCTTGCATTGTAGTCGGCATATATTTTTTAATTTCTTTAAATTTATTCCTGTCAATTACTTAGCGATTTCCATAATACCTCTCCTACTAAAAACACCATTATCAGTATTATAATTGCCGCAAAATCCCCATTTTTTTAGTGCATTAAAAGGGCCTTAAAAAATCTTTTTTTATGTTTAAATCTATGTAATTACTTGCGTTATCCCGAAATCTTACTGGTTTCTAACGCTCAGTCACCGTGATTCAATAATACTTCCTGTCCAAACCCGCTCTCTGGAGAACTAAAAAAGCTCCTTCTTAGTGCAGTGTTCAAGCAATAAAACTTTTCACCATATATGTTAATCTGGGAAATTTTACCCTTGACTTTTATCGTTAAAATAGGTATTATATTAGCATGTTTATAAATTCCATATATTTTATCCTACGAATATCGCTCATAGTCGCCCTATGGGCTTTCATCTGGAAGCTCCTTGTGCCCAGAACGCAACTTATGCGAATATTAAGGGCAGCGGCGTTAGTACTCGGCCTTTTAGGCATCCTTATCCTGTTAAGAAGCACAGGATTATAATTGTACCTCTATAACCTTACCTTCTTTCACTTCTGTGTCCTCCTTATTATTGTGTACACGTTCTTTTAACAATGTCTCAAGCGCATAATACGCACTATACTATTGCGAAAATTGCAGGGACGAAACGGACTTTATTATCGGTCTCAAATCAGCCCTCCAAGCTCAGGAATTTTTTGTTGCCCCACCTACATTTTCACACGCGCCTAAGTCCAACAGCAACGAAAAACTCGCTAAAAAACTCCCGAGTACAAAGTGTGAAAAATTTCCCTATGCGGTCCTATAAAAATATTGGAAGAAGCAAACATAAATGCGAATGATTTTGGTGGGGACAAATGATATTTTCGGTCCTCGGAAAAATGTTCCATACAAAGTATTTAAACAGACAAAGCCCGGAGTCTAATTAGCGCCGAATTACCTTTCCGGCGCAACTAAATCCTCGTATGTTTCACGTTTTCTGATGACTGAAAAATTATCACCGTCAACAAGCACTTCAGCGGCCCGGCCCCGAGCATTGTAATTACTGCTCATAGTAAAGCCATAAGCGCCGGCAGTAAAGGCACAGAGCAAATCACCACGTTCGACCGGAGGAAGAGGTCTGTCTTTTGCAAAGAAATCCGCACCTTCACAAATGGGTCCGACCACATCGACAACTTCAGTTCCATCCAGCCGTAAATCTTTCACTCGCTGTGGTGGAACAAATTTCCCATCCACCTTTGCAGGCCAAATGAAATGAAACGCATCGTACAAAGACGGACGAATCAGATCATTCATACCCGCATCGACAATAACAAACTTCTTTCTGCCCCCACGTTTGGTATAGAGGACTCGAGTAAGCATTACGCCCGCATTCGCGCTGATACTCTTGCCCGGCTCTAAGATGAGCGTAAGGTTTTTATCTTTTAGCAAAGGCACAATACCTGCCGCGTATTCTGCCGCTGAAGGCACAGTGCCAGACTCATAGTCAGCACCATATCCGCCGCCCAAATCAAGAGCTTCAACAGTGTGGCCGTTACTGCGAAGTCTATCGATAAGCGGCAGGATTTTTTTTACTGCTTCAACAAACGGATCAATTGTTTTGCCGCCTGTTCCAAGATGGACGTGAACCGCGCAGAGATTAACGAATGCGTCATCGCCGTAATCAGCAAAAACTTTTAGTGCCCGCTCGATATCCACGCCAAATTTCGTTTCTTTCTTGCCCGTCTTCAAAAAGGAATGGGCTCCGTACTCAATATCAGGATTAACCCGCAAAGCTGCTTTAGTTTTTTTGCCTTTTTGTTTTGCCAGCCGAATCAAATTATCCAGTTCTTCCTCCGACTCGATATTAAAATAGCTTATGCCTGCATCGAGGGCTTCGAGGATTTCATTGTCTGTCTTACCGACACCGGCATAGACAACTTTTGCCGGGTCGCCACCGGCCTGCATAACACGATACAATTCTCCGCCACTGACAATATCAAATCCACTGCCCAATTGCGCCATCGCTTTTAGGATATTGATATTACCACAGGCCTTGACGGAATAGCAAATCAAAGTATTGATCTGGCTATACGCAGTTTGAATCTTTTGCAGATGCTCGGTAAAAGTAGCTTTGCTATAAACATATACCGGCGTACCAATATCACCGGCAATTTTCTCAACACTAACATTTTCAACCAACAACCCACCATCTCTATAGTTAAAATGATCCATATAATTATTCTCTTTACTTCAAAATTAACAAACCAGCCTCGACACCGAAATGTAGTATAAGAAATTAAATGTAATTTGCAAGCAAACACTCACTCCTGCCATATTGGGATTGTTACCTTATCAGGTGGCATTGCGGACAAATTAAGTCTGTAGTTCCACATAAAAAAATGGAAGGCTTTATCTCTCCGAAAAAACCTTCCATTTTCGCATAACTTGCCGCGATCAGCCGCGGCCGAAATAACCGGCTTTCGCCGGCAGCCCACCTGAGCCAATCGCAACAAAGTGGGCTTCGAACTAAATCGCTACGCTATTTTTTCTTTTTCCTTTTAGCTTTCTTCTTGGCTTTCTTCTTAGTTTTCTTCTTGGCTGTTTTCTTCTTGGCTGTTTTCTTCTTCGCTACTTTCTTTTTTGCTTTTTTCTTCTTCTTCTTTGCCATATTTGTCACCTCCTTTTGGCCGACTAAACTCCTTTGTACTTTTTACGTTTTACATTTTACGTTTTACTTAACGTTACAATACTAATCACAATAAAAAACTTTACTAAAGAATCAAATAAAAAATTTAATAACTTCACACTTTTTTTATCGTCTAAAAGTTTAAAAATACTTGACAAATTTTTCGTCTCCACCGTTGTCAACAACATTGCAAATTGTTTACGATGCTTTCTTAATAAAACGATACAGCCACATTTCATCAAAGTTAAATTGTTTATCCAAACAGATAAACCGCTTTATTATTAATCTTACTGCAGAAGCTGTTTCATGAAACTTAAAGACTATTTTTAAGCATTTTTGGCTGTAAAAGAAGCATTGCAACGATGTCACCATATAATACTTTTTCAAATTAATATATAAAAAACAACGAAGGGAAAAGACATAATATTTTCACAAAGTTTTACATTTATTGATATTTTTGTTGTACAAAGTCCTTAAATTTCCCCTATAATATTTTTTTAATAACACACAGTTTAGTTGTTAAATTTTTATGAAAAAGATAAAAATAGCTTTGTTCGGCGGTACATTTGATCCGATTCATCTTGGTCATACTACCGTCGCCGCAGAGGCGGCAAAACATATTGGCGCGGATAAAGTAATTTTTGTTCCGGCAAACAGTTCTCCACTAAAAGGTTTTACGCCAATAGCAAATGGTGCTCAACGTTTTAAAATGACCTCCCTTGCGATTGCCGATCAACAAAATTTCGAAGTCAGCGATTACGAACTGAGAAAACCTGCGCCGAGCTATACCCTTGAGACCGTAGTAAAATTTACCAATGAGTACAAAAAAAGCGTAATCTACTGGCTTATCGGCGCCGACAGTATCGACGACCTGGTGCACTGGCATCGAATTGTAAAGTTGATTGATACTTGCAATTTAACCACTATGTATCGAGCCGGCTGCGAACCGCCGGACTTCACTAAATTTAAGACCGAGTGGGGCAAGCAATGTGTTGAAAAACTACAGCATAACATTATCCAAACATCTCTTGTCGATATAAGCAGCACCGAAATACGAAACAGATTAGCCGCCGGTCAGGATGTTTCCGACATGCTGCACCCGACGGTTGCGGCTTATATTAAGGAACATGGGCTTTATCAGTCCAAAACATCATAGAGCGATACACAGCACAAACTGCACGCTACTTACACACTATTTTTTTTAACCGAATCCACCAGCCAGTCGTACCACTCGGTCATACCTTCGCCGGTCCTGGCTGATATCGGAAAAATCTTAACAGCTTTATTAAGTCTGCGGGCATCGGCTTTGGCCCTGTCTATATCAAAATCCACCAGCCCACCGGATAACAGGTCGATTTTATTTATAAGCAGCGCCCTGGCCCTTGCAAAAATTGCAGGATACTTTGCAGGCTTGTCGTCGCCCTCCGCAACCGAAAGTACAGCTACCTTGCCGGCCTCACCTAACGAGAACGCCGACGGACAAACCAGATTGCCGACATTCTCGATAAAAATTAAATCCAAATCTTTCACAGGCAATTGTTTCAATCCCTGGCTTACCTGAACAGCCGACAGATGACATGCGCCCTCAGTATTTATCTGAATAACGGAGGCTCCGGTTTCTCTGATCCTTTCAGCATCTATATCAGTTTGGACATCACCTTCAATCACACCGATTTTAACTTTATCTTTTAACTCGCTTATCGTCTTTGCAAGGATTGTTGTTTTGCCGGAGCCGGGCGATGATATCATATTAAGACACAGTTTCTTTTGCTCGGCCAAAAACATAGTATTTTCAAAAGCATATTTTTCGTTCTCGTTGAGAATTTTCTTGCCGACATCTATCTTTTTCATAATATCAATCCGTCCAAAACTCTATTTCCTCAAGCATCAAAGGTACATCAGGTAACAACTCGAAGTTTTCACTGCCGCACTTCGAACATCTCGGACATGAAAATTCAATGTTAAACTCCTGATTACAATCTTTGCATTTCGCCTGTATCGGCTTATGCTCGACTTCCAGTTTCATGCCTTCACAAGGTGTGCCTTTGGCGATTGCCTCGAAAGCAAAACAAAGCGCTTCATCGTTGACAGGATTAAGCCTTCCACAACTAATTTTAGCACTAACGGGCTTAGCTTTTTGCTTCTCAGCCTCATCCGAAATTGTCGCCAGCAGGCTCTGCGCCACCATCATCTCATGCATCAGCAAATCCTCGGCAGTTCCCGCCCGTACGGCATCTGCACAATTCTCTTTCCGCCTATCGCGGTTATCATTTCCACCACAGGCACATCACGACTTTCGACAACCTCACCGATAACACTTGCATCTTTACCCAGCGGATGATTTTTGCAAATTTTCAAACAATCGTCCACCAAATCCGGCGAGACAATTGCAATGAACTTACCTTCGTTTGCAATTGTCAATACATCGAAGCCAAGCATATCGGCCGCCGCCTGCACTTCAGGCTTAACCGGCATATAAGTTTGGTTAATTTCCATACTTAGTCCGGCACTCCTTGATATTTCGTTAAGCGCTGCAGCTATTCCCCCGCGCGTCGGGTCCCGCATAAACTTTATGCCACTTGTACTTTCCAACAGTTCACAAGTCAACCCGGCCAGACCTGCACAATCACTTTGCAACTGCGACTGAAACTTGATGTCCTCGCGTTGAGAGATGATTGTCATTCCATGGTCGCCGATTGTGCCATTGATAATAATTTTATCCCCGACCGAAATCTTATCGAAGCCCATCTCAACATCGGATAGCCTTACTCCGATTCCGGCCGTATTTATAAAAAGCTTATCAGCAGCGCCAGACTCGACCGTCTTGGTATCGCCTGTAACGATATTTACATTATTTTGATTTGCGGCCTCCCTAATGCTTGCTAAAATCCTCTCCAGTAGTTCAAATTCAAA
Organism: Phycisphaerales bacterium; assembly: GCA_050049715.1. Lineage (GTDB taxonomy): Bacteria > Planctomycetota > Phycisphaerae > Sedimentisphaerales > Anaerobacaceae > NIOZ-UU13. The sequence continues at coordinate 18,283 of JASFVS010000002.1, read as the reverse complement.
CCCATCTTCGATTATTAACGATAAAGACAGTGCTACAGGTCTGGCGCCGGCAACAGCCAGGTCATTTACAGTCCCGCAAATCGCAAGCTTTCCAATATCTCCGCCGTTAAAGAACAACGGCTTCACTACATAACTGTCCGTGGTGAAGCAAAGTGAGCCGGATGTAAGATTCAGCTTCGCCGAATCGCCTAATTCAGCAAGAGTATCATTATTTAAGCTTGGCAGAATATGTTTGCGGATTAACTCATCGGTTAATTGGCCGCCTCCTCCGTGAGCAAGAAGGATTCTGTCGTTTTTTTCTTTACTCATTTATTCCTCATCCTCTCCTGCCCATATTTAAACCACGCCGAACAAGCCCCTTCGGAGCTTACCATACAGGGACCAACCGGTTCCTGCGGCGTACAGCCTTGACCGAATAATTCGCACTCCGGCGGCTCTATCAACCCACATAACACTTCGCCGCATCGACACCCTTTTAGTTCTTCGCCCGTTACTTCACTCATACCGAACCGAGCGAGGGCATCGAACCGGCTGTATTTATCTTTCAGCTTCAATGTGCTTTTTTCTATCTTTCCCAATCCTCGCCAGTATCCATCCACCGCATCAAAACACTCGCCGACTATTTCCTGTGCAGCGGCATTACCTTTCTCAGTCACGACAGCGCTGTACATTGATTTTAGCTCGGGTTTATTCTCTGTAAGCTGCCGGCATATTTCGCCGAGCCCTTCCATTATCTGCAAAGGCTCAAAGCCGGCCACCACGCAAGGCCGGGAAAAATCTTCCACAATTTCGGCAAAAGCGCCATAGCCGATTATCACACTGACGTGTCCGGGGCAAAGAAAAGCATCTATATTAACATTTTTACTACTTAATAACGCCCGCATCGCAGGGATAACAAGCTTATGCCCGCTTAAAATACAAAAATTTTCCAATCCCTGCTCAGCCGCTTCTTTCACTACTACGGCGCTGGCCGGCGCGGTGGTTTCAAAACCAACCGCAATGAACACAACCGTTTTTTCGGGGTTATCCTTAGCCAATTGCAGGGCATCTTCACTGCTGAGAACAACTTTTATGTTGGCCTTTGCCTGCTTTTTTTCAAGCGAGCTGTCTTTACCCGGCACCCGAATCATATCACCATACGTAGCTATCATACAATCATCACGGTCGGCCAATTGTAGAACCGTATCTATATAGCCCTGGTCGGTGACACATACCGGACAGCCAGGACCGGATAATAGTTTTAACTTCTCCGGCAACATTGCTCTTATGCCATTGCGGAAAATTGAGACGGTGTGCGTACCACAGACCTCCATTATATTTATCTGCCGCCCCAGGGCTTCACATGCAGCCTCGCAGACATCTTTTGCTTTTTGAATTTTATCAAGCATGTCTATCCTGAGACCTTATTCGGCGTATCTTGAAATTCATTTATCTCTGCGATAAGCTGCCAGGTCTTTTTTGCCTCTTCTTCATCGACCAGCGAAATTGCGAAACCCGCATGAACCAATACCAAATCCCCCAGCTTTGCCTTAGGCAAGAGCGTAGTTTTAGCCTTGAAGCGATTGCCCATCGCATCAACAACTGCTTTATCACCTTCCAACTCAACTATTCTTGCCGGTATAGCTAAACACATAATTCGTCGCTCGTAACTCGTACTTACTTTTATTTTTTACTGAGCTTTGACAGCTACTACTGCTTGGCCTACGGATATACCGCCATCGTTTGATGGCACCTCACGATTAAATAATACGGAAAAACCGTTTTCCTTCAAGAGTTTAACGCATTGATTAATCAAATATCGATTGCAAAATACACCGCCACTTAATGCAACTGTACTTAAGTTTGTACTTTCCCGCGCATGTTTAGCCATTGCCGCAAGGGCAGCAGCAAGCGTATTGTGAAACTTAGCCGAGATAACGCCAGCATTGTTTCCACCTTTGATATCAACGATTAACTGCGTTATCATCTTACCTAAATCAAGCTGTAATGGTTTATGAGCTTCATTTATAAATTCGAAATCGTAGTTCTCTTCAATCCCCTGTTCGATAATCGCTTCCAGCGCCATCGGCAGTTGTGCATCAAAGTGATTATAATTGCCCAGTCCAAGCATAGCAGCTACGGCATCAAAAATTCTGCCTAAACTGGAAGTCTTTACAGTGTTAATCCCTTTCTCAATTTGCTCTAAAGTAATTTTTTGTTTATTCGCATCAGGTTCGATTTTTTCCAAAAGCCAATTGAATTCGTTTAAATCGAAATCATCATCGTATGTTTTCTTTAATAAACCCAGGACAGGTCTTATTGCTTCTTTGCTTGCCTTGTCCGCCCCTGCCAGTGAATAATAAGCCAGATGTCCGAACCGTTCAAATTTTTCCAGCGATGCAATCAAACACTCAAAACCCCAAATAGCTCCGTCCATTCCATAGCCGGTACCGTCCGCAGCAAGCCCGATGACCGGCCCGTTAAGTCCATGCTCGGCCAGCACCGATGCAATATGCGCCCAATGATGTTGAACTCCTACATATTTTACATCTTTTAATGACTGAGCATACTGCGATGACAGATAGCTCGGATGAAGATCATAAGCTACAACTTCCGGTTTAACCTCAAACAGGCCGGCCAAGTGCTCAACTGAATTTATATAGTGATGATAAACTTTCGCATCCTCAAGGTCGCCTATATGCTCGCTGCATATAATCTGATTTTGTTTTGCGAAACAAAACGTATTTTTCAAATCCGCCCCGGCCGCGAATATATCCCGCTGGCTGTTTCCTTCCATGAAAATCGGCCCTGGAACATATCCTCTGGCTCTTCTTAACAAAACAGGTTGTTCATCTATAAAATGAATTATCGAATCATCGACCTGCCGATAGATTTCTCTGTCATGCATCAAAAAGACATCCGCAACGTCACCGAGTCTTTCAATTGCCGAATCATTTTTACAAATCAAAGGCTCATCCGAAATATTACCGCTGGTCATTACAAGAACATCAGTTCCGTAATCTTTTAATTTTTCAAACAAAAGATAATGCAATGGAGCATAGCAAAGCATAAATCCGTAAGTGCTGACACCCTCGGCGACCGATGGAGCTATCAAACTGTCTTCTTTTTTATCCAATAAAACAATCGGGCTTTGCGGGCTCTTTAGAACCTGCTTAGCCGACTCGGCTACAACCGCGTATTCTCTTATTTTTTCTATCGAAGCAGCCATCATAGCAAACGGCTTATGGTCTCGCCTCTTTCGCTGTCGCAATCGCCCCACCGCCTCCTCGTTTAGAGCATCGACGGCCAAATGAAATCCGCCGATACCTTTTATCGCCGCAACCTTCCCTTCCGAAAGCAGCTTTGCAGTTTCAGCAATCACTTTTTCGATTTGGGTTTCGATTGTCTTTCCCTTGTTGTCTGTCAGAAATATTTGAGGCCCGCATTCACCGCAGGCAACAGGCTGGGCATGAAAACGCCTGTCGGCCACATCCGTATATTGAGAAGCGCACTTATCACACATATCAAAGATGGACATTGTGGTATTGGGCCTGTCGTAAGGAATTGTTTTAACTATTGAATATCTTGGGCCACAGTTTGTGCAGTTTATAAACGGATAGCCGTGACGAAAATCTTTTCCATCAGCCATCTCCGCAAGACAGTCTTTGCAGGTTGCAATATCGGCGGTCACCTGCGACAGCGGCGTTCCCCCGGAATCGCTCGTTCTGATAACGAATTCGCTTCCCCCCCTTACAACCGGTATATCTTCCACTTCACAGGATTTTATTTCCGCCAGAGGTGGCTTTTCGGCATCGGATTCCAATCGGACCAAAAACTCCGCTATTTTCCCATCTTCGCCCTGTAATTCGACAGTAACACCCTTAGTATCGTTATAGACAACACCGGACAACCCCAATAGACGTGCTACTCTATACACAGCCGGCCGAAACCCAACTCCCTGCACCCTACCTGTTATGAATATTCTTTGCCTTTTAATCAAAATTCTTAATACTATCCTTTCGACAGCCTATAATACGCTCATTCACACAAGAGGTTCTTGTTGGACATTATAATTCAGCCGTACATAAAAAACAATTAATGCCGTAAAAGCCGGCTTTGGGACGGGGTATAAAACCGAAGAATTTATTTGCCAACATCCGCCGGTCATGTTAGTATTATTGTCATCTGGGGCCATAGCTCAGATGGGAGAGCGCTTGCATGGCATGCAAGAGGTCGTGGGTTCGAATCCCATTGGCTCCATTTCCACATCTTTGAGGATTCATGCAGTAAGTACTTCGCCGAATCTACTTACTAATGGGTAGTCTGTTTTCAACTAATGAAAACCAAAGCTGCGGACTATGACGTCCTAATCGGGTTTATTTCCTAACTGTCGTATGATGTCAATCAACGCCTGCGTTCCATCTCGGCCGCGGCCCTGCGCCTGAAGGGTGGTGAATAGCTGGTGTACTAACGCCACGCCGGGCAGGGGCATTTTTAGCTGTTCTGCATATTCCAAGACCAGCCGCAGGTCTTTTTGTTGTAAATCTACCATAAAGGCGGGTTTGAAATCACCTGCGATTATCTTTGGGCCGAGTGCTTTTAACGAGTGGCTGCCCGCGGCGCCGGCGGAGGTTACTTTCAGAGTGGTTTCCAAATCCAGTCCCGCTTTTTCGGCGAAAGCAAGACCTTCGGCAGTGCTCATAATAGTGTGAATTACCATTACCTGGTTGGCCAGCTTTGTCATCTGCCCGCAGCCCAGAGGGCCGCAGTAGGTAACTGTTCGTCCCATTACCTCCAGAACGGTTCGTACTTGTTCGACTGCTTCTTTTGGCCCGCCGACCATTATCGAGAGCTTGGCTTCGATAGCTCCTATTTCGCCGCCGCTGATGGGGGCATCAATCAGGGTTACGCCTTTGGCTTTGAGGGTCTTTCCCATTTCTTTTGTGGCGGCCGGCGATATAGTGCTCATGTCAATACAGATGAGACCTTCTCTTGCCGATTCGATTACGCCATTTTTGCTGAGGAGCACTTCCTGAACATCTGGCGTGTCAGTGACACAGGTGATTACGATGTCACTATGCTTTGCGACTTCGGCGGGGCTTTCGGCCCAGACCGCACCTTCATTGAGGAGCTGTTGGGCTTTTGCTTTTGTGCGGCTATGTACGGTTAAAGGATATCCTGCTTTTAGCAGATTGCGAGCCATCGGCCCGCCCATAATACCGGTGCCGATAAAGCCAATCCTTTGTTCGGCCATCTGTTTATATTACCTTATATTACCTCGAGCCTGCGGAGGATTGTTTTTGTCCATCGGCCGGTGCGGACCTGAGCAAAAATAAGCAACAAGAATATTAAGAGCCAGTATCCGGTGAACCTCGCATAGCGGAGGATAATGTCTGACATTTCGGTGGCTTCGGTTGAACACCATTTCGCGAGTTCACAAGGTGTGTACATAGCGCCGATGAATACACAGCAGAAGGCGTTTTGCCAGGGCAAAAGCAGTATAATCATAATCATCGAGAGGAAAAATGCCCGAGTTATGTGATTTATACCGCCGAGTCTGCCCACCAGCGAGACCTTCAGGGCCATAAGTATTGTTAAGCAATAAAGCACTCCGGCCAGAAGAAGTATGGCATTAACAATGCGAATAGTCAGGATAAGGTGGTTAAATGTTATCCCCAAAAAGGGCCCCGTTCCGGTTTGCATTTTTAGTGGCAACATTTCCCTGATTTCTGCGTCGGTCGGCTCATTTGGTTCGGCGGCCACCTGTTTCGCGGCGTCGTTGACATCCTGCATATTGTCACTGGTACTTCCAGCCGCAACGGCAGGCTCACTGCCAACGGATTTTTCCATGGAACATTTCTCTGCAGAGATTAAGCCTGTGTTTACGGCCCAAAAGCATGCCTGTGATACCAGGAGGCCTAAAACTAAAATAATAAACAAAAAGTTCTTCCACCCTCTGAATACTGCTACCGCTTCGAGGCAGTCGGTGGTGTCCAGCAGGTTATTCTGACCGATTGGGTTTTCGTTCATTTTAAAATCTCCTATTAAATCGGATACCCCTCACTAATAAACTCTACTTTTACCATATAATTGAGCCAAATGCAAGAAATTCTTGGCCGAAAACAGACTTTATTCTTTGTTTGTTTTCTTTGTCGTTACTCTGTATTCATCTTGTGGAAGCTCTCTTTGGCCGCTTCGATTGTAGTGATAATATCGGTTTTACTGTGGGCCAATGAGACAAACATCGCCTCATAGGCACTCGGAGCCAGATAAATTCCACGTTCCAGCATCAGGGCGAAGAATTTTTTGAATCTTTTTATATTAGTCGATTTTACATCGGAAAAATTTCTTATTTTTTTGTCTGTGAAGAAACAGCTCATAATCGAGCCGATGCGATTGATTGTGACGGCAATACCGGCTTTTTGGGCGGCATCGGCCAGCCCTGTTTCCAGTAATGCCGATGAGGATTCGAGTTTCTTATAACAATCTTCGTTTGCCAGTATGTCCAGTGTTGCATTCGCCGCTGCCGTGGCAAGCGGGTTACCACTGAGAGTCCCCGCCTGATAGACCGGCCCGAGAGGTGCGAGCATATTCATAATTTCAGTTCGGCCCCCGATTGCTGCGGCGGGCAGCCCCCCTCCGATTATTTTTCCCAGACAGGTAATATCGGCTTTTATGTTAAAAAGCTCCTGCGCTCCGCCGAGTGCCAGACGAAAGCCGGTTATCACCTCGTCAAAGATTAAAAGCGAATCGTTTTGGCTGCATAAGTCACGAAGCGACTGCAGGTATCCGTCAACAGGTGTCACCACACCCATATTTGCAGAGACAGGCTCAATTAAGACCGCTGCGATTTCACCTTTATATTTTTCAAACGCAGTTTTTATCGCATCGGTATCATTAAACGGAATCACGATGGTTTCCCTCGCAATCGCCTCAGGCACGCCGGCGCTCGAAGCGATGGCACCCTCGGCAAGACCTGAGCCTGCGGCAACCAGCAGCGAATCGCTGTGTCCATGATAGCAGCCGGCCATTTTAATTATCAGGTCCTTTTTGGTATATCCCCTGGCAAGACGGATAGCGGTCATTACCGCTTCTGTGCCGCTGCTTAGGAGCCGGACTTTTTCGATTGAGTCGAAGGCGGCGATTATTTTTTTGGCTAAGGCGGTCTCGGATAATGTCGGCGCCCCGAAAGATGTACCTTTTTTTGCTGCATCGATAATGGCTTTCAATACTTTCGGATGAGCGTGTCCGAGTATCATTGGGCCCCACGAACCTACATAGTCAATGTATTCGTTGCCGTATATATCATAGATTTTTGAACCTTTAGCCTTTGCGATAAAGACAGGGCTTACGTCTACGCTTCCGTATGCCCGCACCGGTGAGTTAACACCGCCCGGCAGATATTTACACGCTTCGGTGAAAGCTTGTGCCGAGTCGGTTTTAGAAATTTTTTGTTTGTCTGTCATTGTTTTTCTATCATAAAGCTATCGACGACGGATTTCAAAGAATTTGTATCTATGGCCCTATAGGGCTACTGAATGGTGTAGACCCGGCCGGTGCTATTTTTCTTGCAAAGTTCGCGCTATCTGCTAAACTCACAAGGTTTTAGAATTTGATTTGGAGTAAAATATATGAGTTTAGTCAGGTGGTTTAGAAAAAATAACAAGAAAGTCATGGCTGTTGTTGTCATCGTGATAATGTTCGGCTTTATAGGTGGCGGTACTTTGCTTCAACAGCTTAGTCAAAGAAATATAGAAACCGTCGCTTATTTTGCAGACAACAAGAAGATAACAAACCTCGACCTTGCTACGGCCAGGCAGGAGCTGGATATCCTCAGAACGCTGCGAGCAGATGATTTCCTAAGGAGCCAGGACTTGAATGGCATTTTTTTGAGCGAGTTGTTATTTGCCGAGCAGCGAACTTCCCCGGAATTTCTCGACCGTATAAGGCGTGCGATTAGAACGAACCGATTCAGGGTAAGCGATAAACAAATAAATGATATGTACAGACGTACGACACCTTCCTTATATTGGTTATTGCTTAAAGCCGAAGCCCGGCGTGCCGGCGTTGAGCTGCCAAATGAGCAGGCCGGTTCGATACTCGGGCAGATTATACCACAACTGTTCCAGGGGCAGACGTATTCGCAACTAATGGGGTCTTTAATAAACAGGTATGGCATTCCGGAACGCCAGTTACTGGAAAAGTTTGGTCAATTGCTGGCTGTATGGCAGTACTCCCAAATGATTTGTTCGAATGAAGAAGTTACAAACTCCCAGTTGGCACAAACTATTGCCTTCGAGCGGGAAGGTATAAGTGCTGAATTAGTTGAATTTGATTCAGCGCTGTTTGTCGAAGACGAAGCTCAGCCCGATGAGGAGAAAGTTCTTGAGCATTTTGAGAAATACAAAAAGTCCACCGCCGGTGAGGTGAGCGAGGAAAATCCGTACGGTTTCGGTTACAAATTACCGGACAGAGTTCAACTCGAATACATAGCTGTAAAGCTCGATGATATTTCGCCGCTGGTAAGGCCTCCGACGAGCGAAGAAAAGGAAGATTATTACCACAGACACAGAGAACAGGACTTCGCTGAGCAGATCAGAAGTGACCCGAATGACCCGAACTCGCCGCTGACCAGCCGAATTAAAACTTATGCCGAGGTGATAGATATAATTTCGCAGCAGATTCTGAAAGACAGAATCAATTCCACCGCCAACAGAATATTACAGGAAGCCAAAACGCTTGCCGAAAGCGAAGTGGAAGATGCGGAAATAGAGCCTGCTGATATGACTATTGACTGGTTAAAGGAAAATACCGGTGACTATGAAGCCATAGCCGGTCAGCTAAGCCGGAAGCATAATGTCAAGCTGTATCGAGGCGAAACGGGACTGCTCAGCCCTGTTGATATGCAGGCCGATGAATATTTTGCGAGGTTATATTTGGAGGGCTACGGGCGTAATCCAATCCCTTTAGCTCAAATTGTCTTTGCCATTGACGATTTATCTGTTACCGAACTTGGACTTTATGATGTGCCGAAGCCACAAATCTACAGAAGTATAGGGCCGCTAAAAGACTTTCGTGGTTCGGCGTGGAGCGGACGCCGGGACGCCTCGGGGCAAATAATGGCCATTGTCAGGATAATTAAGACCATAAAGACCGCCGAGCCGGAAAGTATAGACCAGACATATAGTATCAAGCCAATTGAATTCGACCCGAACCAGGCGGATGCGGAGGATAACATTTATTCGGTAAGAGAAAACGTCGTGGAGGACTACGAAAAACTTGCTGCTATGGACATTACGAAAAAAAGAGCAGAGGAGTTTATCGAGCTGGCAAAGAAAGACGGCTGGGACATCGCGGTTGATAGGTTTAACGAACTCTATGGAGAGAAAAACAGCCAGGACCCCAACGACGACATGGGCATCGACAAACCTTTCAGACTGCAAAATCCTGCCGGCCTGCAAAGAATACCGCTATCGTTGATTCAAACTCTGGCGATACATTATTCAGGCAGGCCAACAGGGGAGCTTATACTGAATGAGCGTGAGAATTACCGCCGGTTCGTAGAGAAGCTTTATTCGTATGTCCCGGCCGACAGCAACACTGCCGACGACGTTCCTTTTATTATGGAATTCAAGCCGGACTTAAGCTTTTATTGTGTAAAGAGTGTTTCGGTCAAGCGTGTTACTTTGGAAGAGTTTCAAAAAATCAGGACAGAGCTATTGCAGAGGGAAAGTCAAATTCAATCTCAAAGTCTGGCGGCGATACATTTTAATCCTGAGAACGTACTAAAACGCATGAATTTTAAGGCGGTCGGAGCTGATGAAGAACAGACGGAAGATGGAATGCCTGCAGATGACACCGATACACCTGTGGAATCAGAGGAGACATCGTGAAGTCCGCGCTTTCTAAGGCAAACGATACCCTCTTTTTGTTGACGGTTGGATTGCTGGCCTGGCTTATCCCCGGCGCCGGACATCTTATGCTCAAAGAGAACAGGCGTGCATTCATCATTTTTGTGACTATCATATTTACTTTTTGCACAGGAATATATATCGGCTCCATAGGAATTATCAACCCTGTTGGAGCCAAGCCCTGGTATATAGCGCAAATTATGAATTCACCGGCGGTTGCTGTGCTGGGGTGTTTGGCAACAAATGGGGATTACCCTGTTTTTGGCAGACCGAATGAAATAGGCCAGATATACACGAGCATCGCAGGTTTGCTTAATCTTTTATGTATTGTCAATGCGGTTTATTTGGCTCATTTGAGTAAAACAGAGAACGCCGGAGACTAAGATGTCGCAAGCAGCAGCTTTTATAATAGCAAGCTTTACCGTGCCGGAAAGAATCGGTGCGACTCCGGAATCAATGCTTTGGCTGCTGCCTTTGGTGGCGGCGATAGCCGTCATCTATAAAGCGACGAAGCTGCCAAAAATAAAAACGGTCAATTTCTTAAAGGAAAGTACGATTTTATTCGGTTCGATTGTCATTTTTATGTTTATAACCGCATTGGTCCTGTGTGTTATGGCTTGGCTGATAACGGAGTAACGACAGGAAAGATTTTCTGAGTCCCGCCGGGCTTGTATTCACTCTATGCAATCTTGCAGTATTTGCCGTTTTATTCGACGTTCTCTTCAGAAGTTTTCTTGAGCACGCCCAGTTCGACAAGAGCATTGAAAGCAGCTTTTTGTTCTGCCTCTTTTTTATTTGTTCCCCAGGCGCTTGGGAAATGGCGGTTCTCGATAACAACGCCAAGCTCGAAGCATTTGTTATGGTCGGGTCCTTTTTCATCGAGCAGTACATAAACAGGCGTGGCGTTAGATTGTTCCTGGGCGTGTTGTTGCAGCAGCGATTTGTAATTGCCCTGGGCCTGTTCTGCATCGGCCCGCTCGATTAACGAGTTGTATACCCTTAATATGAAGCTTTGCGCGGCTTCGAATCCGCCATCGATATAAATTGCAGCAATAGTGGATTCCAGCACGCCCGCGGCAAGAGAGCCCGACAAGGCCCGGCTGGATACCATGCCCTTGCCGACTTTGAGGCATTTTTGCAGGCCGAGCCGCCTGGAAATCTTGGCACAGGTTCCGCGGGATACAAGCATACTCTTAATTTTTGTTAAATCTCCCTCGAGGTACTCTGAAAATCTTTCGAACAACGTTTGGCAGATGACCACGGCCAGCACAGCGTCACCAAGAAACTCCAGCCTTTCATTACTCAACAGACGATTATCGACTGCAGAGGAGTGGGTGAATGCTTTTGCTAAAATTTGCTTGTCGGAAAATTTGTATTCTATTGCCTGCTCAATTTGCTGCAGAGTTTCTTGATCCATATCAATTATGTCCTGCTTCTATAAGAACCCCGCGAGCAGATTACGAACGCCGCCACAACAACGACCTTCGTAGCCGGCTCTACAGAGGAAATCTTATATTAACAAAGTAAGAGCTAATGTAAAGCTTTTACTTTCAGGGCTTCTGTGCAATTGAAGCCGATTAACATCTTAGCTGACCATTTGTAAACTTGCCAGAGCCACGAATTTATCATCGGCAAATTCGAAAACGCCGTCAAGACCGGTTACCGTAAAGATGCCTTTAGTTGCCGCTGCAACGCTGCAGAAGACAAGCTGGTGACCACAGTCGGCCAGCAATTTACGCAACTTCAGGAGCTTTGAAAGACTCGAAGAAGTAATAATGTCGATGCTGGAAAAATCTATGACTACGTTGCAGTCACCTCGGTCGCGAACCGTTTCCGTAATTGTTTTGAGCTCATCTCCCATTTCCGGCTCCTGGGGTAAATCTACGAGAATAATGTCTTCCGACCAATCTTGAATCCCCATTTTAATCTCCTTCTTTCAAACCAAAAAAATCTTCGAGACCCCCATTTTACTATTTATCGTTCAACAGGAGCCCAGGTATGAGCCTAAGCTCAATTAGTTTTAGAATAAATTGTGTTACTTATAACTTTTTTATATATTTTTTATCGGCAGAAGTTCCGGATGAGTTAAGAAAAGAAAAAATAAAAGAGATTTTATCAGCTTTGGAACATCGGCCCATAAAATCCTTATTTCTGATATTCTTGGGTTAATTCGCAACAGACTTTGTTGAAAAAAGATAATTTCGTCCGAACTTTATAGTTTTCGGTCCAGTTTACGGTAGCTGACGGCCTCGGCAATGTGTTCCGGCTGAATGTTTTCGATACCGGCTAAATCGGCTATCGTGCGTGCCACTTTGCAAATCTTATCGTGGGCCCGGGCGCTTAATCCGAATTCAATCATAGCCTGTTTTAAGATGAGTTCGCTTGGCGAATCGAGCCTGCAGAATTTATCTACCTGTTTATGACTCATTCGCGCATTTGTCATAATTGCACCGTTGCCGAATCGTTGCGCCTGAATGCCTGCGGCCCTGACAACATCCTGCCTAATTGCAGCCGAGTCGAGCCGGCTTGATTTGGAGCGCAGCTTGCTGAAACTTATCGCAGGTACGTCGATATGAATGTCAATTCTGTCCACCAAAGGGCCAGAGACTTTTGACAGGTATCTTCCGATCTGGCCCGGTGTGCACTTACACCTTCTGGCCTCAGACCCGAAATAACCGCACGGACAGGGATTCATTGCCGCAACGAGCATAAACTGAGCGGGAAATCTGATAGTCTTTTTTGCGCGTGAGACAATAACAAAGCCATCCTCCAGCGGCTGGCGAATCATTTCGAGGACGTGTCGTGGAAATTCGACAAACTCGTCCAGGAATAATATTCCAAAGTGAGCAAGAGATAATTCTCCCGGCCGGGGCGTTGTTCCGCCGCCAATAAGGGCCGGCCCGCTTGCCGAATGGTGAGGCGTACGAACGGGGCGGGTTGCCAGCAAAGCCTTGTTTTTTCCTAACAGGCCTACCGAGGAGTATACGCGCGTTGTTTCGAGAGATTCTTCAAGGCTCAAGGCCGGCAGAATCGTTGCCACTCTTTGCGCCAGCATTGTTTTTCCCGCTCCGGGTGGGCCTATCATCATTATATTATGGCCTCCAGCGGCCGCGACTGTTAGTGCGCGTTTCACGCTTTCCTGACCTTTTACATCTGCGAAATCGACTTCGTAATTAGATGCTACATTGAAAAGCTCCTCCACGTCAACGGTGGTTGTCTCCATCTCTAATTGACCGGACAGAAATCCCGCCGCCTGTGCGAGCGAGCCGATGCCGAATACTTCGATGTCGGCAACCACCGCGGCTTCTTGTGAATTTTCCAATGGGACAATCATTCTCGTAAAACCGTTCGCCGCAGCGGTCATGGCCATACTCAATACGCCGTTTACCGGTCTGACCCTGCCATCCAGGGCCAGCTCCCCGACAATGATTGTCTGATTGAGCGCTGTGCCGACAAAAAGGTTCTGGCCCATAAGCATGCCCAGGGCGATAGGCAGGTCGAAGGCGGGTCCCACCTTTTTCACATCAGCCGGGGCTAAATTTACTACCGATTGGGTTTTGGGATATTTGTAGCCGCTGTTGACGATAGCGCTTTTGACCCTTTCGACGCTTTCCTTAACGGCAGCGTCAGGCAGCCCGACTATGATGGATTTCTCAAAGCCGCCTCGTGCGACATCGACCTCTACTTCGCAAACTATCCCTTCGATTCCTTCGAGCGTAACACTATGCAGTCTCGCTAACATAATATTTCCCTCTGTTTTTCCGGATTTGAAAAGACGCATTTTAAGAACAGTTCGCAGAAGCTGCAAGTGATTTTAAAAAATCTCTTACCGCTATATTTTAGGCAGATTGAGTCAAAAATATTCTAACTAATTACCCACGCAGAATAGTTTGCTTGCCGTACGGATAAACAAGTGTCCTTCAGCAATTGCAATTGATGCCTGTACCGGCTTGTCCTCCATATCAATTCGGTGCAGTATTTTAAATCCTTCGTCGCCAGCGGCAAGGACAACGGCTTCGGCGTTTTCATTGATGCAGTAAAGTTTGTCATCTCCGGCCGTGACAGACGCCCACCAAGGTGTGCGGCCTTCCAATTTGCCCTGCCATTTTTGCCGTCCCGTGCGAGCGTCCAGACAGGTCAGGATGCCGGCCTTTCTGTCATCAAGGACATAGATATTGTCCTTGTATAATAGGGGCGTGCTGACGTCCGGCGCAGGGCCGTCAAATGTCCAGGCAACGTGGTTATCAGAGAGAGTGCCCTCTCCGCCGCTTTTGAGAGCGAAAAGGCCATCAGCGCCTCTCGGTGGAGCGCCGAAGATGAGTCCCTTACCGGTCACCGGCGAGCTGATGTTACGGTCTCTTTGGCTTTTTTGTTTGGCGTATTCGTATCGCCAAAGCTCTTTGCCGGTCGCAGGGTCGTTTGATGTAATATAGTCACCGCCTATGACGAGAATTTCGATACGTCCACGGCCCTCATAAAGTATCGGTGAGCTGTATGAGTCGAGTGACTCATTGATAGCATCGGTTTTGCGGGGCTGCTTCCAGATGTTTTTGCCTGTTTTCGCATCCACCGCCAACAGAAAAGCATCGAGATTTGTGTCTCTGGGGGAGCGATAGGCGGTATGACGCCGCTGGATGAGGATGTAAAGTTTGCCGCCGTAAAGCAATGGGCTTGAGCTGTAGCCGAACTTTATAGAAATGTTGCCGTATTCAGCCTCGATATTTCGCGACCAAATTATATTTCCTTCATAATCCAGGCAGGCCAGGTCGCCGGAGCCGAACATGAAATATACATAACTGCCGTCAGTTACAGGTGAAGGCGTAGCCAGATTATTTTGGGGCACCTTTCGGCTGGACTGGCCCAGTTTTTTCCGCCATAGCTCCTTGCCGGTTTTGACATCGAAGCACAGGGCGAGAAGCTCGGGGCCGCCTCTGTTTGTCGAGCTTACATAGACTTTGCCGTTGGCTATGACAGGGGTGGCGGAACCGATGCCGGGCATGGGAGCAACCCAGGCGATATTTTCCGTCATGCTCCAAGATGCAGGTAGGTTTTTCTCATTGCTCGAGCCGTTCTGGAACGGCCCGCGCCAATGAGGCCAGCTCTCGGCGAAAGATGGGTTTGCAAACGGGAATAATGCGATTAGAATCAGGAATAAAGCTTTTTTCGTCATTCAGTTTTCTTTCTCTATATACTGAGTTTGCCGGTACGCAATCCTAAATACGACCGTTAGGTTTTTTTGTTTTAAGACCGTACTCGAAAAGAGATTGATATTCCTGTTACCTCAACTTATTCCTGAGATGTTCGACAATCTCGTTAAGCTCGGCGAGTTGCCTGTGCAGGCTCTCGATTTTTTCCCATAGCTCGTCTGAGTCGTCCCTTTGGTCATCTTCGTGGTCTTCACATTTTTTGTCGCATTCATCGTTCGGGCATTCCTCGCACAATTCACACAAATGTTGCTGGAGCTGTTCGGCTTCGCGGCGCATCGCATCGGCCTTGTCGCCCCTGCCTTTTTCTTCGGCTTTTTCGGCCTCGGCAAGTAGTTGGTGAATTCCCCGCTTAATGTGTTCTGCTTCCGTACATCGTTCGTGTTCGTGGATTTCTCTTTCCAGATTTTCGGCTTCTTTCTGGAGCATGCCCATCAGGCGTTCGTTCCCTTCGTGCTCGGCTCTTTCTAACGCTCGTGTTATTTTTTTCATATGTGTGTGCATCTGGTTTATATACTCTTGGTGCTTGCGGCCTTCGGTTCGCCGCTCCAGCTCTTCGGCCAGACGTTCCGACTCTTTCCATAGACGCTTGGCCCTATCGACTTGTCCGTCTTTTTCAGCCCTTTCCGAAGCCTGACGAAGCTTGTCGATTCTCCGCTGCGTCATTTCGATTTCCCTTTGTTGATCTCGTTGCCTTCGGGCATGCAACGTCTCGGCTCGTACATGCAGGTTGATTCTTGCGGCCTCCATTCGCAATTGCCTTGCTTTTAATTCGTGCTCCATCGCTTCGAGCTGTAACTTCTCTACCTCCAGTCTCATTTGTTCAACTTCATGCATCCGCCGGGCATCCTCTTCGTCGGCATTGGCGACCATGCATAAGACGAAAATTAGTCCGATTGTGCTGATAATGATTTGCTTTTTCATAGCTTTTTCTCCTTCACAAATGAAATGTCCTCGATTTCCCATATCGCTTTATTTAGTAATGTTACCGAACCTCATTATGTTAACAAATATGTCTTAAAAATCAAGTTCATTGTTTATTGTGATTACCTATTTTAACTTTGGCTTTGTTTTGCATAAAAAGTCTGATTTGTCGAATGTTCTTTACGTTTGTAAAGATGTCTATAGGCACGTAAGTAATTGGTTTGTCGATGGTTATTAATGTTTGATACGTATTGAACGCGATTAATGATATTGAAAATGGCCCAAATATTATAGGATGTTTCGGGTGTGTGGAGGGGGCATTTAGTTTTAAGTGTTGAGTTTTAAGTTTTAAGTTGATGAATCGCTGCGCGATGGATTTCATAATTGTTTGCTCGAGTTATAGGTAAATGCTAATTATTGAATTTGACTGGGCCTTCTGGCATGAACTTTCGCCGGCTGGCGGGGTGTGCCTTGCCGCTGCTGCGGCTAACGTTGGCTTCCTAGCCAACTAGTGGGTATTATACCATATTTTGGCTCTAAAATCAATTGAAATCGAAATTAATGTCCGTGAGTCGATACGCGCAATGCGTATCTCGAAATACTAAGCACGAAGAATCCACCGACGCAGGAGATGTATTCCACTGTCTCGCTCCTTCAGTTCTGCAAGGAAGCGGCTAAAGCCTTCCTTCTGCTCGTATCTGGGGATGCTATGCAGCTTGTCCGGGTTGCTGGGAAGGCCATAATCATCCGGTTGAATTCCTGATGATTCGGCTCTCTGAATGAGCCAGTCCTCCAGCTTAGGACAGACGAGTATAAGCCTCTGACCGCCTTTGCCTTGACGGGTGAGCAAGCGAAGCCCTTCGGTGGTCTGTACCTCTTCCTGGTAGTTATTCAAGTCTCGCGGTTGGGCGCTGGCAGGATCTTCGTCCACGATACCTGTAGCGCCGGGAAGTTTCTTTAGACGATTGATTACATTGCCCTTGCCTCCAAAATGGAGCAACTGCTTCTTGGTGACTCCCAGGGCTCGAAGAACGGCTTCGTCTGCATCACATTCCACTAGGACCTTCATTATCCCTCCTCAATGAAGCGACTCAGATTGAAGAAGGGGTCTGCCTCCATCAACTCCGCGACCTGGTCCGGCATCAAGGGCTTGACCCATGTCTGGAAGTCTTTGAAGTAAGAGATGAAAACCTGGACATCTTCCTTGCGAGCTTTCTCGATGATGGCCGAGAGCAGATACGGATTATGCGTAGCAATGAAGAACTGGTTGGTCTGGTCCAGGGCGATCCGTTCGCCGAGGTACTTGGTATAGTACGGAAAGGCATTGGACTCCGGCTCCTCGAAGACAAGTACGGAATCCTTGTTGGAGGCGATGGCAACCGTGTAAAAGATGATCCGACGGAGCGTATCTGACGTCAAGGCATAGGGATAGCTAATCAATGAGTCGTCCGCCTGCTTTACAAGTTCAAAGACTCGCTCATGTGGCTTCATGAACAGTTTCAGCCCGTACTTGTGGTAGAACTCCTTCATGGTTTCGCGCAAGGTTTCGGAGCCAAAGACCACAGAAAATAGGTTTTTTCCGTTAGGTGGTTTGAGGGCGCCGGGCTCTTTGTTATCATATTTCGCCAAGTTCTTGAAACGAAAGAATTTGATATCTCTGGTATGTCCAAAAACTGTTGAGCCTCGGTAATGTCCACGATTATCCACTTTCCTGAAGGCGTTGCTGCCCTCCCATCTCCGGATCTCATAGAGATTAGCATTGAAAGTGACACGGATACCCGTAGGATCGATTTCCCTCGTCGAAATCCTGATTTCCACGGATTGATCAGCGACTAATCCATCGTAGAATAGGTATTGCATCAACTCGAAGCGAACATAATTACTAAGAGGTTCATTTCCCGACTGACCACACCAAGACAAAAGTGCCAGCGCCTCCAGGACGTTGGACTTGCCTGTGTTGGGCTCGCCTATGAACAGGTTTACCTTCTTACACTCGATGTCCAACTTACGGACCGATTTAAAGTTTGATACGTTTAGCTTTGTAATCATAACAACATTTCCAATTGGGTCTTCCTGAAACGTTGGCTATTGAGCAATTTTTCCACTGATAGTAACAATTATAGCAAAGGCGGTATGAGAACCAAGGGAAAAAGCTGGGAGCACCTTACTTATTTCTCTCTTTCACTGGTGAAATCAAGGGCGTATGCCGAGTGTCGGGCATTGTTTGTGTTACCGGAGGCTCCGTCTAAAGCCGGATTTCCGCTG
>JASFVS010000141.1:0-7591 GCA_050049715.1 Phycisphaerales bacterium | reverse complement strand
TTTGCTGTTAACATTCATTACGACATCGAGATTGCTTAATGAGAAATCTGCATCGACAAGGAGGACCTTATTTTGTGAAGCGGCCAGGCATATAGCGAGATTTGCTGCTATATTAGTTTTACCGACTCCTCCTTTTCCGCTGGTTATCGCCAGAACATTAGCCGGACGTTTATAGTTTTCCATCATTTGTTGTAAATAAATTGTTTCGTTTTTCATAGTCGTCATAATCAGTAATTATTCAATAATCTGTCGAGGCGGTCTTTTGCTTTAACCTGAGTAATTCTGTTGCTACTCTTTGATTGAAGGAGTTTTCCAATAACCTGTTTATCTGTAGCTTGAGGTATTCGTTTCGTTTTTTAACACGAAGCTCTTTGCTGTATTCATCGACGATAGGTTTAATTTCAAAGCTTCCACTGACACCGAATTTAATGTTTTCAGTGTCGCACAGGATAAGTCGCTGGTTTTGAACATGTTCATCAATCGCATTATTGAGCAAATCAGAAAACTCATTTACCGCCAGTTCTTTAGGTTCATATTTGGGGTTGTTTACATTGATTATGTTTTTAGTAAGGATTTTTTGCCTGATGTGCGTAAACTTGATTATCTTGACCAGAATTTCAGTAATATTATCTGTTATGAGCGATGTTAACTTCATGCGCAAACCTTCCTAATATCCGATAACTCTGTTTGGTTTGGAATATAAAATAAAAAGGAAGATGGAAGGATAGTCTTGAAAGGGTGAAACTGAATTTATCATCCTTGATTTTCTCATTTCTTCCCTGATTTCTTATAGCAAGGTAAAAGTAGAAAGCGTTTCGAAGCTGTTCTTGTTATTACCTTTTTTTATGAGAAAGTATTTATCATGTTTTTTAGTTATTCTCAGCAGGTGGTAACTTCCGTCCCTTTTTCTTCGTGCACGAAGATCTTGAGCCGGCCTGTTCCTGAGTTAAAATCTGTCTTATTTCTGTAAGGGTTTTTGTTTTTTTAAGCTGCATAATTTTCGAAAGCTTCTCAAACACCGACTCATCGTATAGCCGGTGCCCGCCATCGGTCCATTTAGCTTCGCGAATAAGCCCCATTATTGTGTAGTTATGAATTGTTTGACGTGAGAAGGGCGTGTAATTAACTAATTCACCGATCCGGTAGAACTTGGCGGGTATTTTCAAAGTTTCGTTCTGAGCTTTAAGTTGCATAGATAAAATTGCTTTCACAAAGCTTTTTGTTTAGTTCTTATTTGAAGTATGAAGCCACAATGAATTATTGATTAAGTAAACATTCACAATTTTTGGATTAATCAATTGTTTCATGTTTTAGTTCAGCTTATCAGCTTTGGTTCCTGCTAATTCAGCCACTTCAGAATAAGGAAAAAAGGGCGATAAAGCAAAGCAAATATATTTTATATTTTGCAAAATGTAAAACCTATTTTATCGGATGTCAACTTTTTTTTGGATTTTTTAAAAAATTTCATTTTTTTTGTGCCCACGTCTATTTCCCCCAGGGCGCTCGCTTACGAAACAGTTGAGACTTTATTTCTCGTTTGCTCAAGTAGCTTGATAAGTTTAGGTGGGGGTTGCACCTAATGGAGTTTTGAGCATAAAAAAATTGCGGTCCTTTTAGGTATTTAACTGGTGCTTTTTCCCAAATACCGGCACGAAAATATCCGATACAAGGGTGAATAAGCGTAGAATCTTATTTGAGATTGCAGGAAAAGGATTTAGGAAAGGAGGATTGCTTCTAACCTATGCATCGGACTGACGAAAAATCTGAAGGTGCTGATAATAATCTTGATATCAGCGTTTCTTTGCTGGAGCAGTTAACTCCTCTGGCTCGGCAGATAAACTGTCTCGACATAAATGTAATAGCGGATGTTTGTATTGAAAGTATCCCGAAGTTGGTTCGCGTCAGGTTCGCATCTTTATACATTCTTGACGAAACGAATAATATTTTACATTTACACAAGCATAATCATCCATTCCTGATTAACAAGATAGTTTCACTAAATCAGACCCCGACACCTCCGATGGTTATGGCTGTACAAAGTAAAGAATTGATATTGGTCCCGGATATAGACACACATAGAAAGCCAGTGATTAAGAAATCACAACGCGCTTTTTCTGAAAATTATGAAACTAAAAACTGTGCTATTGTACCTCTTGTATGTCAGAATAGAGTGGTTGGAGTGCTGAATTTAGCGGACAAAATGGGTAAGGACAATTTTAATTCCGGGGATATAGCTTTGATAGGATTATTCAGTCAGTTGGTTGGTGCATCAATCGGTAACATTAAGCTGTTTGAAAGGATACAGCGCCAGGCTACCACGGATGGCCTGACGGGCCTTGTGAATCATAAGACTTTTTATGAAATCCTCGAAAAAGAATTATGGCGGTCCCGCCGGTATGGAGGGCAAATCTCGCTGATTATGGTAGATATTGACGACCTTAAGGGGATAAATGACGAGTGTGGCCATCGGGCCGGAGATAAAGTTATTAAGGAAATCAGTAAAAAAATAAAGGAATGTATCCGGCAAATCGACACTGCGGCGCGGTACGGAGGTGATGAATTTGCAGTGATATTAATTAATACATCGCTTATAGATGCGAGTATTGTTGCCAGGCGTATGGTTGAAATGGTTGCAGACTCTACTACGACATGGAATAAAAAAACTATTCCACTGTCTATTAGCGTCGGACTCGGTCAATATAATGCTGATACGAGCCCTGAGGATATTACAAGCCGTTCCGACCAGGCGTTGTATGCGGCCAAGCAGGCGGGCAAGAACACTGTGAGAATCTTTCAGCATTCAGAAAATGAGCTATAATTAATGAGAATCCGGATATTTTAGATAGACAGGGATACTGGATTTCAGTTAGGGAGGGAAAATTACAGGGAATCAGCGGCGCCATTCGGCCTTGCGGACCATTAATGGCGGCATTTGTTGAGGCTTGACTCTTCGACCGCCCGGATTTACGCAGCTTCTGCTGCTTGGATACCAGCGGATGGTAAACAACTTGGGTTTTAAGATAAATTTGCTTTTTTTCAATATAGAAAACATCGTTATCAACCTTTTTAAGGTAGCAAATCAATGAGACCTGTTACCCTCCTCCTATCGGTCGATTGAAGTATCGACTTTCGGGAATTATCTTGAAATGACTTTAAGCCCGAATACAGGCCGGAATAAGATATTGTTGATTCCTGAGTTTTTCGACGTCTGACGGCTGGCTTTATACTTTTTACCTTGGAAGGGATTTGTTCGCCTTTGGTTTTTTACTGAGGAATTTGTTGGAAGTTTTCTTTGAGATATCTATTTATCTGACGTAACCCCAGTTCACTGGTTGTTTGTCGATTTCGAGGATTTCGGCACGGTTGATTAGCCATGTTTTATCCTGTTGTTTTTGAAAGTGAAGTCTTATCTTTGAAAATATAAATGGCTTATAATTTTGAGAGATGTAACTGTCTTTGTTGAACGTTGTCGTCATAAACACAGTAGCTGTTGCTTTCGGTGGTGACAATTCCACTAAGCAGGAGGTTTTTCTGTTTTTCTCAACCAGAGAGGGCGTTAGCTTCTGCCTGCAGTGGTTTAATAAATGCTCTTTACTATCGTGATAAGAGTCACTGTAGTTGTCGGCTATAATAGTTTCTATCGTGTTTAAATCTTCTTCCTGAACGGCCTTTATGCATGTTCTTATGATGGAATTGATTTTCTCGAGGTCGGTTTCAACAATCATATCCAGCCCAAAGGCAGATACAGCGACAAAGATTGGAAGCAGCCATTGCCACCAGTGTCGTTTTTCAGGCAGAACACTGCGGAAGGTAAGCACTCCGAATAAGACAAGTATTGCTCCGCAAACCAACGTCCACGGTTGCTCGAAAAAATTAAACATTTTACATCCTGTTACTTTGGCTTTATGAGTTTGGTGTATAAGCGCAGTGTTGTAACCGTTAATTTCCTTTTTTATTTTTCTTCAGCAGCTTACATTACATTCTCACATTGTACATCTAAAGCGCCGGGATTTCAACTGCCGGATTAATGACAAGGCCAGGGTAGTCTGATTATGGAAAAGAAAAATACTAACAGGATGTTGATAGTGTTATTCGTTAAAGTTTGGAAGTTTGTCTCCGGCGGGTCTTAATTATGAGACTTGCAGGGAAATCCTTTACCTAAGAATTCGAGGTCTTCCTGCTCATCAGCCGGAGGGGTCATATTGAATTGAAAACTTGCTCCCTCATACATAGCCTGCCGGCTCCAGTCAATAAATGACCTATCGCTCCATCTATGCATATCCGAATGCCCGTCGGCGAACCCTAAAGTTGTCCTTTCATTGTGCCACATCGCCACCGGGTCGATGAAACTTATTGGACCGAAATCCATTTGCCAGGAGCCCACGTTGTCTCCTCTTGGGTCAATGTCCTCGATGAAAATATACTTGGTGGCAGGGCTTCTTATCTCGGAATATAACTTTGCTGGAATGTGAGTTCCCGGCCAGTCTTCTCCATTTGCACCATTGGCTATGGAAAAGCTTCGATAACAAAATTCATCTAATTTCCTTATTCTTTCATCGGCAGGGCAGCGATATATTTCCACAGCCTCGCCGACATAGGGAAAAAGTGCGCCATCTTTTATGGCGTCCAGCTTTTCCCCGAGGGTAAAAACGGCCTGCGCGCTATGCGCCCAGTCATCATCTTGCCATGTAGTTCCGCAATGACCACGAACTAATTTATCATCGTTATCGTCTTTGTACATCAGCCATCCCAATGATAATGTTTTTACATTGTGTTCACAGTGTATACGTTTGGCATGGTCTTTGGCTGCTCTTAAAGAGGGCATGAGAATTGCCATTAATAATGCGATGATAGCGATTACTACCAACAGTTCGATTAGTGTAAAGGCTTTCGTTTTCATATTCGCTCCCCTCTTGACATGTGTAACGCTTTCTATACTTCCTTCTTTTACAACCTTTTTCACTTGTCCGTATCCATCGGTATCTTACTGTCTGTGCAGATTTTTTATGCTGATTCCCGGATGGTTAGTTTTGTTTCTATCACTTCCACTTTTGTTTCTATTCCCGGATTCTCAATTCGTCTCAGAAGCATACCGGCTGCCGCCTTGCCAATTTTATATGGAGACTGTACCACCGTCGTAAGTGGCGGGTCAAGATAAGACGATAGCTTCACGTCTCCGAAGCCGACTATCGCTATATCCCGGGGAATCTCCAGACCGTGGCGTTTTATTTCTTTATATAGACCTATTGCGACCGGGTCATTAACAGTGAATGCCGCCTCAGGCATTTTGTCAAGGGAGCGTAATTCACTGAAAGCTGCAATTCCGTCCTTTTCTTGCAGGCCGCCGTAAATTATCAGTTCCTCATCGACGGCAATTCCATTTCGCAGGAGTTCATCTGTATATCCCCTGCACCGGTCTCTGCCGACGGAAATATTTTTAGGCCCCGCCAAATGAACAATACTTCTATATCCGAATTGAATGAGGTGCCGCACGGCCTGGACGGCCCCCCCATAATCGTCCACAACCACTTTGTCGGCCTCAATATCTTCGCAGACACGGTCAAAAAACACCAGGGGGATTCCCTGTTTTTGAAGCGCCCTGAAGTGCGCACCTGATGTTGTAGACTGGCTAACTGAGACCAGTACACCGTCAACTCTGTTGGATATTAACGTCCGGACATGAATGGCTTCCCGCTTGGAATCCTCATTGGATTGACAGACCACAGTGTTAAATCCCTGCTCATAAGCCACTTCTTCGACGCCGCTGATAACGGCCGAAAAGAAATCGATTTTAATTGAAGGAACGATAATCCCAATCGTAGAGGTTGCTTGCTTCTTAAGGCTCTTGGCAATCGAATTCGGATGATAGTCCAGTTTTTTTGCCAGTGAGAGAACACGATTTTTTGTATCGTCACTAATATCGGGGTGGTCGCGTAGTGCTTTGGAGACCGTAGTATAGTGCAAACTGAGTTTATTTGCTAAATCTTTGACAGTTACTTGTTTCATTGACGTTATTTTTCGAATTCGGCGATGTCCTATAATTTCACACGTGTGATATAACGTTAGAGATAACAAAAATTCGATATAAAGTCAAGTTGTTTTTCCCGCAAAAGCAAAGAAAGTGCGATTAAACCCGTTAAATCCGGCTTTTTTCTGGTTTTTCAGTTCCGCAGGGCCTGTATCGGTGAAGGTATTCGTCCCCGCCGGCTTATGAATTTGGCTGAGGCGGTTTTAGGCACTTTCATAATCGGCGCAGAGCCAAGCAGTCCTCCGAAATGAACGATTTGACCTTGTTTTTTACCCGGAACGGGAATAACACGTACACTTGTGGTTTTATTGTTAACAACGCCAATGGAGAGCTCATCAGCGATAATCGCTGATAGCACCTCTGCATTTGTGTCCCCCGGCACGGCAAACATATCCAGCCCGACCGAGCATACGCTCGTTAATGCCTCGAGTTTTTCAAGATTCAATGAACCGGCTTTAACGGCACGAATCATACCTGTATCTTCACTAACGGGTATAAAAGAGCCTGAAAGCCCCCCAACATTCCCGGAAGCCATCGCTCCGCCTTTTTTAACTGCATCTATCAACATTGCCAGTGCCGCTGTCGAGCCGGGCAGTCCCATCTGTTTCACACCCATCGCCTCGATAATTTCCGCTACGGAATCTCCCGCCGAAGTTGTCGGCGCTAAGGAAATATCGACAATACCGAAGTCAACACCCATCAATTTAGCCATCTCCCGACCAATCAATTCCCCCGCCCGCGTGATTTTAAAGACCGTCCGTTTGATAACCTCGGATAACTGTGTCAGGTCACAATCCGGATTTTGCAAAACAACGCTGCGAACAACCCCCGGCCCCGATATCCCGATATTTAATGAATAATCCGGCTCGCCGATGCCGTGATGCGCACCGGCCATAAAGGGATTGTCTTCGGGAACATTCGCAAAAACCGCTATTTTTGCACAACCAATACCGTTTTCTGAGCGATTTGCTAATTCTTTCAGAGTATGGCCGAATTTTGCTACCGCATTCATATTTATACCAGCTCTTGTGGATGCGAGGTTGAGAAAGCCGCACACTCTCTGAGTTTTGGAAAGCGCCTGCGGGATTGAATCGATTAAAATCTCGTCGGCCGCGCTCATTCCCTTCTGGACCATCGCACCGAATCCGCCCAGAAAATCAATATTCGCTTTTTTCGTTGCGGCATCGAGAGCTTTTGCCAGTTTTACTGCCGTAGCAACCTTACGCGGCAGCGGCTCAAGCAGCAGCGAAGCAGGCGTGACGGCTATTCTGCGATTAGTTATCGGTATGCCGTATTTTTGTTCTATCGAATGTGCAAATTTGTTTAAGAGCTTGCCTTTTTCGACAATTCGCTGATGTACACGCCCCGCGAACCTGTCGATATTACGGTCCATGCAGTCTTTAAGATTAATCCCTAAAGTGACGGTACGGATATCGAAATGATGGTCCAGCGTCATTTTGATAGTTTCGAATATTTCTTCGACTGATATCCGCATAATCAGACCCTGTGCATTGCCTTGAATATATTTTCATCCTGAAAGGTTATGTCCAGCCCCATTTCCTC
>JASFVS010000140.1:0-7634 GCA_050049715.1 Phycisphaerales bacterium | reverse complement strand
AAGCCAAGTAGGTAGCCGATAATTTCAAAGTTGCTGTAATGAGCGGCAACCATCAATAAACCCCCGCCTTCTTTCATCAGCCATTTGGTTCTCTCTGTATTTTTATATCGCGAATAATTGCGCCAGTTATACTTTTTCACCAGCCGGGGAGTGAATATCACATCGACAGCCAGCATCACAATATGCTCGAAGCTGCGCCGGCCTGTGTCATAAAGCCATTGTTCGCTCTTTTCCGGAAAACT
Source organism: Phycisphaerales bacterium (assembly GCA_050049715.1). Taxonomy (GTDB): domain Bacteria; phylum Planctomycetota; class Phycisphaerae; order Sedimentisphaerales; family Anaerobacaceae; genus NIOZ-UU13. The sequence continues at coordinate 7,392 of JASFVS010000140.1, read as the reverse complement.
CGCACGAAGGTTATCCAATGCACGCTTTCGACCACGATGATAATGCTTCCATAATAATCTACCAAGAAAACACGCGAAGTTAAGATTGGTCTCAACATCGAAAAGATAAAGAAAAACCACAAGAATCCGCAATGCAAGATAGTGCAGCCAATCCCTGACCGGATTATGTTTCTTCTTTTTCTTTTTTCGTGGAGACGAGTCAGCCATAGGCAGTGATTTTAGGCTCAAAGCAGTTTCTGTCAAGCTTAAGAAAGAACAAAAGTCATTTCCCGCCTTATGTTCTTCAATGAGATTTGTTCGTATCCTTGACAGACACCTTAAGCAAAAATGATGATATAAGTGTGATTATTCAGAGGTCTATACTGTCTGATTTTGTATAAGTCCCTTTTACTTTCCCGCCTTAATGTGCGATTACACTCGATATTCTGAAAACCGGCAGCAACAATGCTATGGCAATCGTACCAATAATACTACCCATAATCGTTATCATTACCGGCTCTATCAGAGCCATAACGCTTCTGATTGAAGCTTCGAGCTTCCTTTCATAAAAAACAGACATCTTGTCACAAACGTCACCCAACTTTCCGCTTTTTTCTCCGGCCCGAAGCATCTGGATAATTCCCGGTGCAATTAACTCGCTACCCGGCGAAATCAATATAGACTCCGACAACTGGTATCCATCTCGAATCTTTTCATTCACACCCATCCAAAGCCGCTGAAAATAGTAGTTGTCACACGAACCCTGAACCACAACTATCGATTCCAAAAGATTTACGCCGGTATTGATCATTGTCGCCATAATACGCATACTGCGAGTTACTATCGTGTCAATAAACATCGTGCCGATTACAGGTGTTCGTATTTTTATAAAATCTATCGTACGTCTGCCGGTTAATGTACGTGACCAGAAATATAAGGCAAGCGAAACAAATATCAGGGTTGTCACAATAGCAGTCATAGTCTGGAAATTTCCTAATATTTTACTAAAACTAACTAATAACTGCGTAATCTTCGGCAGCGCAGCCCCCTTGGATTCATAAATTCTCATAAACCTCGGTAAAACAAAAAACATCATAGTACCCGTCGCCGCTACAGCCATTAATGCCATTATGAACGGATATGTAAGTGCACCTTTGATGCGTTTGCGGGTCTCTAATTCAAAATTAAGATAACCACTGAGCACACTGAGCATTTCCGCCATTCTGCCGGAAGCCTCCGATGCCTTCACCATACTGATAAACATCGGATTAAATGCCTTCGGGTAGCATGTTAACGCCCTTGAAAAATTCTCGCCGTTTTTGACCGTACCGGCTACATCTTCAAGTATCATCTTGAACGTGCCATAATCAGTTTGCTTAACAATAGCATCAAGCGCATCACTAATTACCACACCACTATCAATCATAACCGACAATTGTGTTGTAAAAAGTATAAGTTCCGACTGCTTAACTTTCGCTCGGGATAACTGCTGACGTGTCGGCATCGCGGCTTCTAACAATGCTTCGTTATATTCTTTCTGCATTTGAGAAGTCGAAATCGCGTCGGTATTCTTAAATACCCCTGAACCATCTCTTCCCTGCCCGCGTCTTTTTTCGGCAGACGGCGATTTCTCACCTTTCTTTGCAGCTTCATATTCTTCCGCAATTTTAGTAGTAAAAGCATTCATAAATCTTCATCTCAAATCGCAGATATAGATTCCAACGCAATTCTGCCTATCAGAGTTCTGCCTGCGTTGTCCTCAATACCTCCTCGACAGATACAATCCCTGCTTTTACCTTTTCGATTCCATCTGTTTGCAGGGAAAGCATTCCATTTTCGAGAGCTTTTACTCTCAATTTTTTCAAGCTCTGCCGCTCATTAATCATTTCCAGAACTTCTTCATTCGGTATAAACAGCTCGTGGATAGCAATTCGACCGGCGTAACCCGTGTTCCTACATTTTTTACAACCTACGCCACGGTAAAACATCGGGACTTTTCCACACGTTTTTTCAACAATTTTTTTGATACTCGCTGGCGGCTCATACTCCGTCTTGCAATTAGAACATATCTTGCGTACCAATCGCTGGGCCAGGATTGCTTTCAGCGAAGCACTAACAAGATAAGGAGCGACACCTAAATCCAGCAAACGAGTTACTGCCCCGGGGGCATCGTTCGTATGCAGAGTTGATAATACCAGATGCCCTGTTAATGCCGCCTGTACTGCGATATTAGCTGTGGCTTCATCTCTAATCTCACCAACCATAACTATATCCGGGTCCTGTCTTAATAGACTTCGCAGGGCCGTTGAAAATTCAAATCCTGCCGCTTCATTGACCTGAAACTGATTAACACCCTCTATATTACACTCCACAGGGTCTTCAACCGCGCAGATGTTAACCTCATCGCTGTTCAACTCAACAAGCGCTGCATAAAGAGTAGTATTTTTACCTGAACCGGTTGGGCCTGTAACCAAAACAATACCGTTCGGGGACTGTATTACTTCTCTGAACTGCTTGAGATTTTCAAAGGTAAATCCGAGAGATTCAAGACTAAAAAGAATCTTCTGTGGGTCTATAATTCTGATAACCACTTTTTCGCCAAAATTGCCAGGCATAGCCGACACTCGCAAGTCGATAGGTCTGCCTTCGACCAAAACATGAATACCACCATCCTGCGGCAGACGCCTCTGGGCGATGTCCAATTCAGCCATAATTTTAATACGTGACACAATTGCCGAATGCATCTGATGCGGCGGACACATCTTCTCATATAATCTGCCGTCAACCCGGTATCGAACCCGTAGTTTTTTATCATCCGGCTCTATATGGATGTCACTTGCGTTTTCCCGTACGGCGTTATAAAGCAAATAATTGACCAATTTTACGACGGGTGACTGACCTGCTATTTCCTCAAGGTCGCTTATATCCTGTGTGATATTTTCTATTAATGTGAAGTCCTCCAATCCCTCATCGTCGATAATATCGTCAATAACGAAGACATTGGCGGCCGGTAAATACGTCTGAAGAGTGGCTTTTATATCTTTGCTTGTCGAACATACTATCTGGACTTTACAGCCGCTTATCCGCTCTATTTCGTCTATCAGGAATACATTTGTCGGCTCACTCACCGCCACCGTGAGTGTATTATGAACCTTAAACAGCGGCAGGACGATATGTTCCTCAAGAAAATCCCTCGGTAAAATTTCTATTGCCTTCGTATCGCATATTTTTGGATTAATCTGCGCGTAAGGTACACTATAGGCTTCCGCAAGTGCCGAAGCTATTTGATTCTCCGTACATAAGCCCATCTCCACCAAAAGCTCACCAAGCAATTTTCGATGGCCCTTTTCTCTCTGTTCTTCCAGAGCAGTCTCAATTTGTTCAGCAGTTACCACGCCGCGAGCAAGCAGTAGTTGTCCAAGCTGCACCTTATTTTCCACAGCTATTTTGCCCATTGTTCTTTCCTTACACAAACTCTCTCAAAATGACAGGGTCAAATGTATCCTACGCAAAACTCTTTACCGCCTGGGCAAGCTCTGTATAAGAGTTAAATTCTTTTTCAAGTCGAGTGACTTCCAGTATTCTTGCGCAGTTTTCATCGAGACCCGCCAATCTAAACTCAGATTTGTTCTGATTACAATAATCTCTCGCCCATAACAACTGTTCCAGTCCTTCGCCGTCAATAAATCCCACAGCACTCATATCAAGCACAATACCGGATTTACCTTTTGAGATTATGTCGGTTATGGCACTTTGAAATAATTCGATAATATCACCATCAAAGTCACCCTGCAGCTCGACAACAGTAACATCGTTATAATCCTGTTTTTTCACTTTCATCTGATTAAAGTTCCTACAGCAGCGGCACCATATTCTACATGGCCGCTACCCCCGTAAATTTCGCTGAAACCATTTTGTATAATATCCCAGAGATGACCAATGTCACTACCAAGAAATATCCTGCCGATTTTTTCATCAAACTGTGTGCCCAATCCTTTCTCTATCTCTTCAAGCGCCTGCTCCACGGACATTGCATCTCTATAAGTTCGCTTCGACGTCATTGCATCAAAACTATCAGCCAATCCGACAATTTTACCCATTAACGGTATCTGCTCACCGACCAGGCCGTTAGGATAACCTTTACCGTCAACCGTCTCGTGGTGGCACAATACGCCCGGAACAATGTCACGCATTTGTTTTATTTCGTGCAAAATACCCGCACCTATCGACGGGTGCTGTTTGATGCGGCTGAATTCCTGCTCAGTCAACATTCCTTTCTTGCATAATACCGATTCCTCTATTCCTATCTTCCCAATATCGTGCAGCAATCCGGCCAAATAAACCTTATGTATTTGCTCTTCGTCAAACTGCTCCTGTTCGGACAGCCTTTCAGCAATCCATCGAGAAATATAAGCAACTCTTTCAGAATGACCATGTGTGTACGCATCCTTGGCATCAATGCTGTTAGTCAATGCTTTGAGCGAGCCAATAAACAGCTCTTTGAGGTCTTTAAAAAGCTTGCCGTTCTCAATAAATACGGCACATCCACTGGCCACCGAGTTAAACAGTTTTATATCAGTGCTGTCGAAATCCTGTTTGCCGATTCTGTTTATCGCAACCATCATTCCCATTATGCATGTACCATCCTTGGTTCTGCCCATAAAAGTCGATTCTGTTTTGTCTTTGCCGTACAGAGGTACTGCAATAATATTCCTTATATTATCCGGCCAATCATATTTAAAAGCCGAATCCACTTCACTATCCAGCAGTGCCTCTTTACCCTCATCTATTTCTTCTATCAATCCACTGTGTAAAATAGATGCTGTGCTTTCATCTATATCTATCAAGCCGGACCCGGCAGCTACAACCAGTTGCTGCTCATCTTCTATTTTTTTCTCCAATAATATCGCTATGCCCTCTACGGAAATAATCTCAGTTAAGCTGTCACAAGCCATCTGCAAAAAGTTAGCGTCCGACTCTGTAACTTTCATATTCGTACTGAGCTTATGAAGCAGAACCAATTCCTCGTATGTTTGCGACAATTCGCTCCCAACCATTTCAATCTGCTTTTCCGCTTTCGTCTCGGCCTGGAATTTTTCCACTAAAAGCTCGAGCATCCCTGCTAAATACTCGCTATCAATCTGAACATGGCTTCGATTGTACATGACCGATGAAGAGATATCGCCAGAGCATGATGACTCATCACCCAGGTCAATAAAAACCGTACCCAAAACCTCTCCATCCTTATTACTAACACGAGCAGACTTTAAGACAGCGGCTAAAACTAAATTCGACTCATCGAATCTATGTATCGGCACACCACCGTCATCTGCGCAATTGCTCCGGTTGTATTGCTCTAAAACCTGGCGGCTTAGCTTCACTAACTGTTCACGGTGACTTTCAAACTTTCCGCCCTCACAAAGGAAGATAATTTCATCTTCACAACTGCAAACCGAAAAGTTAAAACCGAATTTATTTACCCTGGCAGCAAAATTCTCAAGCTCACGCCGTTGTGACGGATTCAAAGTTTTCCTTGCCGTATCTAACATAGCCTACTACCGCTTTCCCCTACTGATCGATTGTTACTTTCTTAAGAATCAACTACTTACCATCACCTGTTTTTGATACAGAACATCCTCAATATTTCCCAACAACTCCTTCGGGCTGAACGGCTTGCTAAGACAGCCCGATATTTGCAATTCTTCCTGCTGCTCTTCGGTGATAGAAAAACTTCTCGCAGTTAACATAATAACCGGTATATCTTTAGTTTCCTCTGTTTGACGAAGCTTTTCTACAAGCTCCAATCCCGACATAACCGGCATTTGATAATCCGAAACGATAATATCCGGCTTCTCCTGACAAGCCAGTTCATAAGCCTCAGCACCATTATCCGCCGATATAACCTCATAATCATTATTACGAAGTTTTATTGCCACAACATGAACAATATGTACTTCATCGTCCACCACCAGCACTTTCTTACTCGCCATTCTTATGCCTCCTCAAAAGATTAATATACCGCGCACAACATTTGGCACGTGATTCTTCGCTTAATAGAATCTTCATACCACTCCGGCTCCCTGCTTTTTCGCCAGAGGCAGCTCAAAACCAAAAGTACTTCCAACACCAACCCGGCTCGTAACGAACACACGCCCATCATGAACCTTCTCAACTATTTGCTTAACAAGATTAAGCCCTAAACCCGTCCCTTTGGCCTGTTTTTCATTGGTATCAACCCTGTAAAACTTATCAAAGACGTGTTCTACTGCATCTTCAGGAATACCAACTCCCGTATCCGTAACACTAACCCTTACCAAAGAAGCGCTTTCATCAACTTCAGTTTCAATCTTAACCGACCCTCCGGAAGGAGTATATTTGACAGCATTACTTAACAGGTTTACAATAACCTGACGAATCATATCCTTATCCACATCCACCTGGTCGAACACGATTGGTTTCTGGCCTATAACTTCTATATTCTTTTCTTCCGCATATCCTTTAATCATCTGCATCTGTTCTTCTATGAGCATCGTCAAGCTGGCTGGCTCTTTATTTACTTTTATCAATCCCGACTCTATCCGCGAACAGCTCAGAATATCTTCAATCAACCGATTCAACCTCTGGGCCTGTTCTCGGATTACCGAACAAAACTCCTTTTTGGTATCCTCATTGTCAATATCACCATCTGCAACCATTTCTGCATAGGCCATAATAGAAGCAAGAGGTGTTTTCAACTCGTGAGAAACATGACTGACAAAATCATTCTTCATCTGCTGAATGTGCTTTTCATGTGTAATGTCGTGCAGAACACCTACAGCCCCACAAACCTGCCGGCTCTGGTCGTAAATACACGAAACGATACAATCAAAAGTTTTGGGAGTTCCATCTTCCACAAACTCAAGCTCCTTCCTTGTAGCCTGCCCCTTACTGTGCACACTGTTGCTTAAAAAATCTGCAAATTCACTATGCTCCGGATTTATCAGCTCACCAATTGATTTGTGCTTCGAAGTGTTAAAATCAAAACCAAAAAGCCGGCCTGCCGCCTCGTTTGCCATCAATAGTTTATTAGATTCATCAATAACGATAACAGCATCGCGAATGCTATATATAATAGCTTCGGTATTTTCACCACGTTTCTGCGAAAGTTGAATTTGGACCTGTAAATCCTTGATTTGTTTCTCATACCTGGCAACGCGAGCAGTGGAATCCTTGAAATGCTTACTAAGAACCTCGTATAATTCGTCTGTTTTCGCGATTAAGAGCGGGGCAAAAAATCCCTTCTTGTCGGTTATTCCCTCTACTTTTTCGTCCTGAAGAAACCTGGCCATGGACGTGACTATCCCGGCCAGCCTTAACTGGTACAGGCCAAGAAAAATCACGCCCACAGCCCCAACAACGCAGAATGCCGACACA
>JASFVS010000139.1:0-7737 GCA_050049715.1 Phycisphaerales bacterium | reverse complement strand
TCTCTCGTCTCAGACCTCAAGACAGGCAGTAAGACCGAAATGGAATTTTCAAAGGTAAAATATAATATTGACCTTGAAGACATCTTTCAGGAAAGATATTTACAAAGACCGCCTCGGGAGGCAATCAGATGATAAAAACCGGGATTATCACGACTTTTATTTTAATATTGTTAACTATGCCTGTTAAGGTTGTAGCTTGGGATGAAAATTCAGAAGAATCTTTTTTCTCTAAACTACCCGAAATAGAAATACATGGCTTTTACGAAATGCGGGCTGGCTATCGACTACGAAAAGACAAGTACGAAAAAGATATGTCGATTATGGAAAATCGCCTCCAGCTTGAATTGCTTTCATATCCTGAATGGGGTGATATTAAATTCAAAGGGGATATATACGGTGATTTGGTTGAAGGGCAGGGCAAATTCGACATGCGGGAGGCTAATATATTTCTAAGGCCCCTCGATTTCATGGATGTAAAAGTCGGCAGGCAGATTTTAACCTGGGGTACGGGAGATTTGGTCTTTATCAACGATTTGTTTCCCAAAGATTGGCAATCTTTCTTCATCGGTAGAGATACCGAATATCTGAAAGCGCCTTCTGATGCATTGAAAGTGAGTTTATTTAGTGACTTGGCTAATCTTGATATCGCTTATACACCTAAATTCGACCCTGACCGTTTTATTAACGGCAGTCGCATTTCATACTGGAATTCGAATCTCGGCCGGCTGGCGGGCAAAGATGCTATCGTCCATACAAACAAACCTAATGACTGGTTTAAGGATTATGAAATTGCGGCCAGATTGTATAAGAACATTAAAAATTATGAATTTGCACTTTATGGCTATCGAGGTTACTGGAAAAGCCCCGCCGGTCAGGACCCGACTATGAGCCAGGCGATTTTTCCTGATTTGAATGTATATGGCGCAAGTGTTCGCGGTGCTGTCGGCAAAGGAATAGGGAATATTGAAATTGGTTACTATGAATCTGCCGATGACCTAAGTGGCAAAAACAACCTTATTGATAATTCTCAAATGAGATATTTGGTCGGCTATACACAGGAAATCGGAAAGGATTTTACGGCAGGCCTTCAGTATTATATAGAGCAAATGCTCGATTACAGCCGGTATAAAAGTAATTTCGTATCCGGCCCCGCTAAAGATAGGGACAGACATTTAATTACATTACGTCTGACGAAACTTTTAATGAATCAAAATTTGCAATGTTCTCTGTTCACTTACTACTCACCGACTGATAAAGATGCTTATATGCGACCGAATATTAATTACAAGGTCAATGATAATGTTGCTGTGGAAATTGGCGGGAACATCTTTTTCGGTGATTACCCAAGTACTTTCTTCGGGCAGTTCCAGAATAATACGAATGTATATATAGGTGTTCGTTACAGTTTCTAACGGCTGGATTCTGTTAACTTAAAACAGTTGCACCTGACGACCTAAAAACTTAGCTTCCTTCTTTTTCCTCAGCTTTTTCTTGCTCCGGCACAACTACGACATTAACAGTGGCAGTTACACCTTCTGCAAACTTAAGCGTTACGGAATGTGTTCCGACCTGTTTGATATGTTCGGGTAGTTGCACAATCTCATCGGCAACTTCGAACCCCTGGGCCCTAAGGTTCGCTGCTATTTCCCGTTCGGCAACTGAACCGAATAAATGGCCCTGCTCGTTAGCCTTGGCGGCCACCACAGCCTCTGCTCCTTCCACCGCCTTAGCTGCTGCCTCGAGTCGTTTGCCGTCTTGTATTCGCTGCTCGGCTCGCTTGGCTTTTTCTCCGGCGATAGCTCTGATACTCGCCTCGGATACGATCTTCGCCAGTCCCTGCGGCAGTAAATAATTTCTTGCATATCCCGTATTGACTTCGACAACATCTCCGAGCCATCCGAGTTTCTTAATGTCTTCACAAAGTAAAACCTTCATTCTGTTCGCCATTTTTATTCCCTTACATATTTCTCCTGTTAGATATCTAACAGAATTTGTATTCTTTCTATTGTATCTTGCCAATTATTCATTCTCAGTCCGGTTACGAGCAATCAATTAAACGGTAAAAGGTAGTAACGCCATATATCTGGCGCGTTTGATTGCGTTTTTAGCTTTTCTTTGACAGCCCGCGCAGTTGCCGCTGCGTTTGCGTGAGTATATTTTGCCGCGGTTGGTCAAAAGTTTTTGCAATGTTCCAATGTCCTTGTAGTCAACATATTTTATGCCTCTTCTGCAAAAACGGCATTGTGTTTGTTCACGGGCTCCTACGAAGCCGGATTTCCTTCTGCTGTTACCTTTCGTCGGACGGTCATTTTTCTTTGTAAAGTTATTGTTTCTCTTTATCATTTTTGTACCTGCCTATTTTAGTATCTTGTATTTCAGGCTTTTCAATAGCCTGCAGTAAGTTCAAACGTAGAGTATTTAGATATAAAATTATTAAATCCGGTTCTAATCCTAAAATGGAATATCATCGTCGGAATTTTCCTGTTGTGGTTTTGTTTCTGTCCTGCTTACACTTTGCCCGGCATTACCGGCTCCTCCACTGATAAACTCGAAGTTCTCCACGGTAACCCTGTGCTTACTGCGCCTTGAGCCGTCCTGTGCCTCCCATGTGTCGAAAGTCAGGCGGCCTTCGACGAACAGCGGATTTCCCTTTTTGCAGTACTTGTTAATAACTTCGGCTCTCCTGCCGAACATCCTGCAGTCCACGAAACAAGTTTCATCCCGCTGGCTCCCATCCTGGCCGGTCCACCTGCGATTTGTTGCTATTCCGAAGTCAACCACTGGAGTTTGGTTTGGCGTATACGACAATTGCGGGTCACGAGTCAGATTGCCCATCAGCATAATTTTATTAAAATTAGCCATTTTTTATTCTTCTTTCCGCTTTAAGCTTAAAGATATTTCTCATGTTTTACACTTGCTCGACTTGAGCATCCGAAAAAGCCGGACTATTTTCACTCTTGTTTGTCTGCCTCTTCGGGAGTTTCAACCTGCTCCTGTTGTTTTTCCGCAGATTCGTCCGCTGCTGTATTTGCCCCTGGCGCTGGTGAGTCCTTGGTTTCTTTTTCCTGAGCTTGCTGTGTTTCGTCGGTTTGCTCTGATTTTTCTGCTGCTTCGGTTTCTGCCGCCTTGGTACTAAGTTGCTCTTCTTCAGCCTTTACTGCGGCTGGTTTGGAGGCTTTTTGTTTTTCCTTTTCTACTTTCGTAGCCGGCGTGTCTTTCTCAATGTCCTCCGGTGTTAGTCGCTCGGCATTGAGAATCAGAACCCGCATAATTTGCTCGGAAAGGGTTACGGCTTTTTCAATGCCCTGTATCCTGTCACCGTCAGCCTTGAAGTAACAAAGAATATATGTCCCTCTGCTTTTACCTTTAATTTCATAAGCCAGTTTCCTTTCGTCCCATTTTCTTATCGAGACAATCTCGGCCTCAGCCTTTTCGAGTATTGTTCTGATGGTTGCGAGAGTTCCATCCCAGTCTGTACTCGCCAGGGCCGAATCAATGAGGAACATTCCTTCGTATAATCTGTTTTTTACTGCAGTTTCCAAGTGAATTACCTCCAGCTAAAATTTCTTATTGTTTATATAAAATTTCCTGTTTTTATTTTTTCCTGACAAATAAGACACGATAGTTATTCATCGGGTCTGTTAAATTCGTTCATTGTTTTCTCTATTCCATATTCTATCCAGCAAAGCACAGCCTCTTTTGCCTTCTCAATAGCCTCGGCCAGCAGGGGCTGTTCTGTATCCGAGGGTTTGTTGAGAACATGGTCAACAGCATCCTGCTCTTCGCCGTGACCGATACCGATTCTACAACGTGCAAACTCATTCGTGCCAAGCTTTTCAATAATATCAGCCAGTCCGTTATGACCGCCGGCCGAGCCTTTAGCCCTGATTCGAATCCTGCCCGGCTCAAGGTCCATATCGTCCGTTATCACGAGCAGATCCTTAATGCTAAGCTTATAGAATCCCTTTGCTGTTGCAACCGCCTGCCCGCTGCGGTTCATAAACTGCCACGGCTTTAACAATATTAACTTTTTATCTGCGAATTCGCCCGAGCCGAAACGCGCTGCGAATTTTCTCTTTCTTACTTCTATTCCTAAAACCTTACTAAGCGAGTCAATTACCTTAAATCCTGTATTGTGCCGCGTATCAACATATTCTTCACCCGGATTACCCAGGCCGACGACCATTTTCATATCGCCCATAGTTCGCTTGCGTCCAATCTACCTCATTTTTGCTCTTTCGAATCTTCCGTATCCTGCTCTTCAGATTCTTTAGCCTCACTGATAACCTCAGGAGCTGCTGGCATTTCCTCTTCGACCTCTTCGGTGGTCTTGGCTGCGGCAACCAAATGGCACGTAACTACAAGCGTTTCCGGCGGGCTTATCAGTTTTACACCGGCCGGCAGCTTAATGTCACTAACGTGTATGGCGTCGCCGATATCCACATCCTTTACTGATACGGTGATTGCCTCCGGAATTTCGTTTGCTTTGCACTCGATTTCCAGACGGTCTGCGTGTTCTTCGATAATACCGCCTTCGTGCGTACCCTGAGCCGTGCCTTTAAGCTCGATGGGAACTGTCACCTTAATCATCTCCTTAATATCAACACGCATCAGGTCCGCATGAATTACATTTTTGCCTAAATGGTCATACTGCAGGTCTTTAATTATTACCTTTTCTTTCTTTTTGCCGATTTGTACGTCCATCAGCCGATGTCCGTGGTGCAATCCTTCCACGAAGTTATGCCCGTCCAATGAAACAGCAACCGGTTCCTGCTTATGTCCGTACACAATGGCGGGTATTCTTCCCTGCTCGCGTATTTTCTGAACAGCTTTCGAGCCGGTGTGTTCTCGAATTTCAGCTTTTAATAGTAATGTCTTTGCCATAGTCTTCTAACCTCGAACAAAAAAGGAAATTTCTCTTTTCAGGTATTATTAAATAAATTACTAACAGATTCGTTTCTGTGGATTCTCTTTATCGCCTCGCCCAGCATAGATGCAACGTTCAGAATCTTGATAGATTCGACGTTGTTTGCCTGTTCGCTCGCTGGTATGGTGTTTGTAACTACCACTTCGTCGATTGGCGCCTGCTCCAGCCGCTCGAACGCCTGTGATGCGAAAACACCGTGTGTGGCGCCGATATAAATTTTTTCAGCCCCGCGTTCCTTAAGCAGATTAGCCGCACTGCACACCGTCCCTGCAGTAGCAATAATATCGTCGCACATCAGGATATTTCGGCCCTCAACATTACCTATCATTTCGCTGGCTTCCACCTTACTGCCGCTAACTCGCTTTTTATGCACAATCGCCAGCTCACCGCCAAGGTGGGCCGCATATTGTGCCGCGATTTTTATATTACCCACATCCGGCGAAACTACTGTCAGGTTATTAATCTTCATGTCTCTGAAATGTTTGCTTAATACCAGTTCACCTGTCAGATGATCCACAGGTATATCGAAAAATCCCTGCAGCTGCTTGGCGTGCAGGTCTATCGCAAGGACCCTGTCGGCCCCTGCGGTCGTAATAAGATTGGCTACCAGTTTTGCAGTAATAGGCACGCGCCCTTCGTCTTTTCTGTCCTGCCGGGCATAACCGAAATAAGGAATAACCGCAGTGACCCGGCTGGCGCTTGCTCTTTTCAGGCAGTCTAAAAAGATTAAAAGCTCCACCAAATTTTCATCGACCGGCCTGCACGTTGATTGCATAACAAAGCAGTCTCTGCCGCGAACATCATCCTCAATCCTTATTATTTTCTCTCCATCGGGGAATATATCTATCTTCGCGCCGCCTGTCGGAATTCCGAGATATTTACACACGTCACTTGCTAAAGTCGGGTTACTGTTGCCGGTGAATATCTTCAAATTGTCATTCAGAAACATCTGTTTTAGCCTTTCCACCCAATTTGTTTATACTTTCCTGAGAAACTACAGTTCCTGCATTGATATGCGAGCCATCTTTAAGCTCGAGCGGTGCAATTAATATCGCACCGGAACCAAGGTAGCAATTATTTCCGATAGTTGCCCGGTTCACTTTCTCACCATCGAAGTTAGCCGTTATAGTACCGGCACCTACATTGACATTTTTCCCTACGGTGGCATCGCCGATGTAGCTGTGGTGTCGTGCTCGAACGCCGTCTGCCAGAGTCGAATTTTTTACTTCGGTATAAACACCTAACACAACGTCATTTTCCAAAACGGTGCCATGCCTCAAAAATGCAAACGGCCCAATCCTGCAGCCCTGACCGATTTTGACCTCCCCGTGAATATACGTAAACGGCTCAATCACAGTATCCTGTCCGATTTTTGCCCTCGCATCGATCCACGTGTTAGCGGGGTCCACTATTGTCACGCCGTCATCCATTAACTTCCGCTGAATCCGCCGCTGCATAATCTTACTTGCTTCGCTAAGCTGTGCTCTGCTGTTGACGCCCTTCGCCTCTTCCGGCCGAACCGCCGTGACGGCTATAACCTTATGACCTGTGGCGATGATACCGGAGAGTGCATCTGTTAAATAATATTCTTTTTTGACGTTGTCGGGCTCGACCTTCTCCAGCGCTTCGAAAAGAATTTTATTATTAAATAAATAATAGCTCGGATTGACCTCTTTGATAGTTAACTGAGCTTCCGTACAGTCACTGTCTTCGACGATACCCTGCATATTACCGTATTTATCCCGGATAATACGCCCGTAGCCGGCCGGGTCTTCCAGTTTCGCGGTCGCTAATGTTGCCGCCGATTGTTCTCCTTCGTGCTTTTCAATAAGCGTCTTCAGCGTCTGCGCTCTGATTAAAGGCCCGTCGCCGCAAAGCACCAGTGTCTGGCCATCGAAATCCTGTAAATGTTCCTTACAGCACAGGACCGCATGGGCTGTTCCCAGTTGCTCGGCCTGCCTTACCCAGACAATATCGCCAGCGCCGTTGAATTGCTCCTCCACCTGCTCGGCTGAAAAACCTACGACGACATATATCTTTGCAACGCCCACTTCCCGGCACGCATCCAGCACATACGCCAGCATCGGCCTGCCGCATACCTCATGCAGGACCTTTGCCATCTTGGTGTTCATTCTCTTGCTAACACCCGCTGCTAAGATTATCGCTACTCTTTCAGCCATTCTATCTGCTTCTTTTTCTAATAACTAAAAACTAAGCACTAAAAACTTAAAACTAAAAACATCTACCCGACCAGGACTCGAACCTGGAATATGGGCACCAAAAGCCCATGTGTTACCAATTACACCATCGGGTAACGCAAAACTTAAAATGCCATCCCGAAGGAATTTTATCTTTTATCTTCCAAGTTGTCACGGAGACCGTTTTGTTCCGGCCCGATTTGGCCCTGTCGGAGGCTTGAGTCGGCCACGCCGTGATACTGCCAACCCCAATACAATGATTAATACTCACAAATAACTAAACACTAAAAACTAAGCACCAATCACTAATAATTCTACCCCGTGCGACAGAGCTACTTTTCAAAGAGCGGAATATATCCGATTCGCCACAGTAAATCAACATTTTTTACTAAAAATAGTTATTTTTAGTAAAAAAGAATGCAAATTATCTAAAAAGATGCCTTTAGACAGGCGTATATTATTAAGTATAATCAAAACACTTTACAACTGGAGAGGAGACCGAATGACAAAAATGCAGATTATCGCCAAGGCCGTCATGACCGTTTTGGGCATACATGCCTTTTTAATTCTGTGCAACTACTTCCCGTCCTTTCATATAAATCCAAAAATTGG
>JASFVS010000138.1:0-7757 GCA_050049715.1 Phycisphaerales bacterium | reverse complement strand
GGTTCTCCACCGGACCCGGCAATTCCTGATGACGGTTTCTCAGTCAGATGGACCGGTGAAGTCGAAGCCGCATTTACTGAAACATATACCTTCTACACCACCAGCGACGACGGCGTACGTTTGTGGATCGATGGCCAGCAGCTTGTGGACAACTGGACTGACCACTCATCCACTGAAAACCGCGGCACGATTGACCTTATCGCCGGTAACGTATATACAATTGTGATGGAATATTATGAGAACACCGATAACGCAATTGCAGAACTCCGCTGGTCGAGCCCATCTACTCCGAAGGATCTCATTCCTCAGGCAGCGCTATCACCACCTCTGAGAGCCAGCAGCAAAAACCCGCGTAATGGCGCCATAGATGTCGTTCAAACAGTAATTCTTGAATGGGGTGCCGGCGACCACGCCGTTTCCCATGAGGTTTATTTCGGCACTGACGCCGAAGCCGTCCTCAATGCAGACACAAGCTCACCCGAGTATAAAGGTACAAGAAACCTCGGCTCCGAAAGTTACGACCCCGGACCGCTCGAGTGGGACACTAACTACTATTGGCGTGTCGACGAGGTCAATGACCTCCATCCCGACAGTCCGTGGACGGGAAGCCTTTGGAGCTTTACAACGGCAAACTTCATTCTCGTGGATAACTTCGAAGACTACAACGATTACGAGCCAGACAGGATATTTGACTCGTGGATAGATGGGTGGGGCATTGATACTAACGGCTCTATAATTGGCTACGCCGACCCTGATTTTGATGTCGGTGAGCACTTCGTGGAAACTACGATTGTTCACAGTGGCTCTAAATCTATGCCATACTTCTATGACAACACTACCGCAGGTAATTCTGAAGCAACCTTAACATTGACTTATCCAACTGACTGGACCGAGAATGGCGTCGGCACATTAACACTGTGGTTCAGAGGTAATCGCGCTTCTGTCGGCAGTTTCACAGAAGAACCCGCGGGCACCTATACGATAACGGCGGCCGGCACAGACATCGAAAATCAGGCCGATGAATTCCACTATGCATACAAGACACTAAGCGGCTCCGGCTCTATCACAGCGAAAATCGAGAGCCTTGAAAACACCGACCCCTGGGCGAAAGCCGGTGTGATGATTCGCGAAACATTAGAACCGGGTTCTAAACATGCTTTTGCCTGTGTTACACCCGGAAACGGCGTCGCCTCTCAGGGTCGCACCATTGCGAACGACAACACCTTCAACACAAACCAGACCGGTATTACCGCCCCGCACTGGGTGAAAATAGAGCGGGGCATTACAGGTGTATTCACCGCCTTCCATTCAGTTGACGGTACAAATTGGGTAAGAGTAGAAGGTGCTGTTGGACAAACTATACAGATGGGCACAAATGCATATATAGGTCTGGCGCTAACCTCACATAATGCTGACGTAACCTGCACGGCTGTATTCTCCGATGTCCAGACCACCGGAACAGTTGGGCAGCTATGGTCGAATCAGGATATTGGAATACTCACTAATGCTCCTGAGCAGATGTATGTGGTTCTAAACGAAAGTGCTGTCGCCTATAACGATAATCCCGATGCCGTACTAACAGAGGAATGGATGCAGTGGGATATCGACCTGCAGGAATTCACAGATCAGGGTATTAATCTTACTAATATCGAAAAAATTGGAATTGGCTTCGGGGACAGAAGCAATCCGCAACCCGGCGGTTCAGGTGCGGCTTACTTCGATGATATTCGCCTGTATCGTCCGTCCGAATCCCAGCCGTAAGTACGACTTCGGCCGGAAATTCAGGCTGTGTTGTTAATATGAAAAAATCTGAGTGCTTTGATACGACAAAGGAAAAGTAAAACCGCATTAGTACTTGTGGCGCTCTTAAAATGATAAAAAGAAAAGTAATAAGTGCTTCGGTGTGTAGCCGAATCACAGTAGTTTCGTTTTTTGAGGAAGGATTATTATGTACAGGAAATTGATTTATTTGATTTGTTTTGTGTTTGTCGTTGGCTTGGCTCTGACAAACACGGCCATTGCTCAGGACCCGGACCTCGTGGGTCACTGGAAGCTCGACGACGGCTCCGGCACCATAGCTGTTGATTCGAGCGGCAACGGCAACGATGGTACTCTACAAGGTGACCCGCAGTGGGTAACAGGGCAAATAGACGGTGCTCTGGAATTTGACGGTAACGGTGATTATGTGGATTGCGGGAATAATGCCATTTTTAATATCACAGAAGAGATTACGCTTGCTGTCTGGGTCAACGCCAACGACTTGAACAATGGCGAACATAATTGTTGGCTGGGCAAAGGCGACAATGCCTATGCGATAAAACACCAGTCCGGCAATAACTTAGAGTTCTTTATCTATGACGGCGACTGGCACTCGACCAACTACACCACTAATATTGAGTCGCTTAACGGAGAGTGGCACCATATGGCCGGAACTTATGATGGAAATGCACTGAAGTTCTATCTCGACGGCGTGTTATCAGTTACTACGACCTACGCGAGTTCTATAGGAACCGCAACGCATAACGTCTATTTAGGAGAAAACTCCCAGGCAACCGGACGTTATTTCGATGGTATGTTAGACGATGCCAGGATATACAGCCGGGCTCTCACGGCGGAAGAGATTGTGGATGTTCTTCAGGGCGTCTCGATTACCGCTACTAAGCCAGACCCTGAAAATGAAGCTGCGGATGTACCGAGGGACATAGTCCTGAGCTGGACGCCGGGAAAAGATATTCAGACGCATGATGTGTATTTTGGAACGGCATTCGCCGACGTTAACGAGGCAACCAGAACAAATCCGCTTAACGTGCTGGTTAGCCAGGCTCAGAATGTCAACACCTATGATCCTGACGGCCTTCTCGAATACGACCGGATATATTACTGGCGAATCGATGAAATCGAAGCCGGCGGCTCTACGATACACAAAGGTAACATCTGGAGTTTCACGGCTGAGAGATTTGCTTATCCGATTCCCGGCCAGAGCATAACGGTCACAGCCTCCAGCTACGAGGAAAACAAGGAGCCTGAAAATGTCGTCAATGGCTCCGGTCTGGACGAAACCGGCCTCTTGCACGGCAGAGTTGGAGATGGCACTATGTGGTTGAGCAACAGGGACGGTGAGCAGCCGACCTGGATAGAATTTGAGTTTGACAAAGCTTATCCGCTCTATGAACTGTGGGTATGGAATTCCAACGAAAGTCTGGAATCGGTCATAGGCTTGGGTATCAGGGAGGTTACTATTGAATACTCGATCGATGGAATCGACTATACAACGTTGGGAACTACTTATGAGTTACCACAGGCTCCCGGTGCGGAAAATTACGCACACAATACTACTATTGAATTAAGCGGAATAACAGCGAAGTTTGTTAGGTTCACTGCCAACAGTAACTGGGGCGGCCTCTTGGATCAATACGGCCTGAGTGAAGTACGTTTCTTCTTCCTGCCCGTACACGCAAAAGAGCCTGACCCGGCCTCCGGAGCAATAAATATCGATCTGGAATCGACCCTTAACTGGAGAGCCGGAAGAGGAGCGGCCGAACACAACGTTTACTTTAGTGACGACATGCTGGCCGTTATCGACGGCACCTCCGGCGCTACTACCGTGACCGATACGAGCTATGGACCGTTGTCGCTCGACCTAAGTAAAACTTATTACTGGCGGATCGATGAGGTCAACGGAACCCAACTCTGGCAGGGAGATCTCTGGAGCTTTAAAACAATTGACTATTTTATCGTGGACGACTTTGAAGACTACAACGACTATGAACCTGACAGGATATTCGACGCATGGGCGGATGGATGGAACTCAACAACGAACGGCTCGACTATAGGTTATCCTAATCCTGATTTTGCAGCCGGCGAGCATTTCGCCGAGACTACGGCTGTTCACAGTGGTGCCCAGGCGATGCCGTATTTCTACGACAACAGTGCCGGAAACTCCGAAGCAACTATGATGCTGGACTCTCGTCGTAACTGGACTGAGAAGGGTGTCAACAACTTGTCGCTCTGGTTCATGGGCAATCCTGACGATTTTGTGGAAGACCCTGCGGGTACATATACGATAAGCGCTTCCGGCGCCGACATCTGGGGAACAGCCGACGAATTCCGCTTCGTTTACAAATTATTGTCCGGACCCGGGTCGATTACAGCCAAAGTGGAAAGTATAGAGGACACGCACGAATGGGCCAAAGCCGGTGTAATGATTCGCCAGAGTCTTGAACCGGATTCGAAATTCGCCGCAGTATATATCACACCTGGACAAGGATGCAGATTCCAGGGCCGCTTAACTTTAGCCGGCGAAGCCACCAGTGACAGCGACATTGCAACTACCGAGCAAACTGCAATCACTGCTCCTTACTGGGTAAGGATAGACCGTGATGCATCCAATAACTTCAACGGCTACTACTCCAGCGACGGCATTAACTGGACGCCGATGGCATGGAATCCACAGAATACCGCAATGTCGCAGGATGTCTATATAGGTCTGGCGGTAACCAGCCATAACTCCAGCGCAACATGCACCGCTGTACTCTCCGATGTCCAGACTACCGGTACTGTGAGCCCGCAGCTATGGTCACAGCAGGCCATTGGCGTGGAAATGCCAAGTAACGATTCTGAGCTGATGTATGTAGTGCTAAACGATAGCGCTGTGGTCTACAATGACAGTCCGGATGCAACTCAGACGGACGAGTGGAGACAGTGGGACATTGACCTGCAGCGGTTCGCAGACCAGGGTATTGACCTTACCAACGTCGAGACAATCGGAATTGGATTCGGCGACAGGGACAATCCTCAACTCGGCGGCTTAGGCGTAGTGTACTTCGACGATATTCGTCTGTATCCGTCGCCGCCACAGGAACCGGCATTAATAACCGTTGAAAACGCCAGCTTCGAGGAGCCCGGCACAGAAAAGCAAACAGGCTTCGATAACGTCTCAGGCTGGAATACCGACGAACCGTGCGCAAATTCGGGCGTAGAAATGGACTACACACCCACCGATGGGGACTGGACCGTTTATTTAATGAGCGGCGACCCCTCAATCTGGCAATTGACGGATTATGTCATTGCCGAAGGCGATATTCTGGAGCTGAAAGTGGATGCCAGAATTACCTGGGCGGCCACCAATTTACAGATGACCATCTACTATGATGACAACGGCACCAGAGTACCCGCTGCAACCAGCGAAGTAACGCTTGCCGAGGATATGCAGGAATATATCCTATTGCTCTCGGCAGATGTTGTTCCGGCATCGATCGGCCACCAGGTAGGTATCGAATTCGTCAATTCGACTTCCGGCGAAAGCTGGATTGGCCTGGATAATGTACGCCTCGGTTTGGCACAGTAATTGGCTTTAACTTTTAAGCATATCTCAGGGCCTATATCTAATCGGTATAGGCCCTTTTCTTCTAAGTACTCAATAAAAAAATCCGCCGCTCCCACAAGAGAAACGACGGCTTGTATATTTCAACTCAAATCCCAGCCCGTTCGATTATCCTAAAGCACAGCTTCAAGACCCATAGTCAGATTGCAGTTCTTCCAAAAAACAAAGCGAATCTAATCACTACTTGTTCCGGCTATGCAAAAATAAAAATACTTTATCGCCTCAAATAAAATACAACACCGGCAAGAACCAGAATAACCGCCACACACACGGACAGGGATATTACATACACCCATATAAAGCGTTTGTTCTGCCTTGACACGATATACTTCAAATACCTGTCGCTCGTATAAAAGGTCCGGCTCATCTGCATAATACTATCGGTCTGCGCCTGGCTGGTCTCGCTAAGCTTATCCAGACTCTGGTGAAACTTATTAAAACTCTCGGTCCTCTGGACATCGCTGTCGGCCGCCGCCGCAAGCTGATGATTGATATCGACAAGAGCATCGGTCTGCTTGGAGGTCTCGGTCGGTATCTTTTCAACGGCATCGATAAACTGCTGGTTCTTCGCCGCCGCAGCCTTAAGCTGTTCGAGAAGTTTCTCCATCATCTGCCTTTGATTCTCCAAAACAGAAGGAAAGCTTTCGAGCAGCTTCGGCATTTGCTCCATCCGGCCGGTAAGTTTCTCCTGCTGAGCAATCTGACCGCTTAAATGCTCGTTAATGTCCTGCAGCTGCCCGATAAGTTTACCAAATCCCTCCTGAGGCTTATCGAGCGTTTCCACTTCCTCCGCCGGCGCAACCGCCTTTACCAAAACTTTCTCATTTTCAGGTTCCGCCTGCTCAACCTTTTCTTCGGCCATATCCGTCTTTTCCTCCTCCTCTTCCTCCTGACTAATCAGACCGTCCTCATCTATCTCCGGCTTAAATTTCGACGACCCCGTAGGCTTGTGAGAACGAATCCAATCACCAGTATTCGACCAGAAATCCTTCATTGCCATTTTTCTATTCCTAAATTAAGCCTCGATTCCTGATGCCCGTAAACTACCCATTTACCACTCCCTATTCTATACGCTTTCCAACCTGAAATAAACATTAAAAGCTTTCCAACAACAATTGCAAGTATTTTTTTAATCTTGTCCTGATAATCCCAATGTGATAAACTTCGTTCTTTCAGCAAAAAAACTGCCGGGCAACCATTTGTAAAGCACGCTGAACGCGAGAGTTGAGAAAGAAAAAATGGAATCATTGGAACGTGAAAAAACAATCCAAACCACCTGCCTTCTTATCTTGACGGCGCTCGCGATTGCTTTTTCATTAAGACACTTCAGCTCTGTTTTGATACCTTTCGTCCTGGCCGTTTTCTTGACTTTCGGTTTGAGCTCTTTAATTGATGTTCAGGTCAAATGGCTAAAAATGCCGCGCTTCGCAGCTGTTGTAACGACAGTCATTCTCTGCTGCATTTTCTTCTTAGTAATCGGGTTGGTAGTCTCGGCCGCTGTAAGGCAGATAATCGAGCATAAAGATGAGTATTTGGCACAAACCGAGCAGTTGTTCAGCAAATTGATATCTGTGGTTCCGCTCGAGCGCTTCGGCTATGACGTTAAAGACTCATCCGATTTCCTGAATATACCCAGTAAAACCGCCGGAAAGCTTTTTTCGAACGCCGCCGGCGAAATCGTGAATATCCTTTCCAATGGTATATTAGTTTTAATATACACTATATTCATGTTGGTCGGAAAAGGCGCAAGCAGCCCATCTAATGGCGGCATCCGTCAGGATATAGAATCGAGCGTCAAGAAATATACCACAACAATGATACTAACCTCCGGCCTGACGGGCTTGCTGGTCGGTTTTATTTTATATCTGCTCAAAGTTGATTTCGCCTGGATGTTCGGCTTTTTCGCATTCCTGCTCAATTTCATTCCGAACATCGGCTCCGTAATAGCAACGCTGCTTCCCGTACCGGTTGTGGTATTAAGTTCGCAGCTTCCGATGGTAAGCCGCATATTGGCCATTCTTATCCCCGCGGCTATTCAGTTCACAGTTGGAAACATTGTTCAGCCAAAACTCATGGGAAGGTCCCTGAATCTGCATCCCGTTGTCATTTTACTTTCCCTGGTCTTCTTCGGTGTCGTCTGGGGCGTTATTGGAATGTTCCTCGCAACTCCGATTACCGGCGTCGTGAAAATATTCTTGGAAAAATTCGAATATACCGCCCCGGTTGCAGACCTGCTCTCCGGACAAAACAAAAAATCCCCCTCCAAATAAACTGTTATTTTATTTTGAAAATTGGAATTTCTGATATTAGATATTGTTTCGGATTTCGTGCTTAGAATTTCGGGTTTACATCCAGTTCGTAGGGTGGGGCTTGC
>JASFVS010000137.1:0-7797 GCA_050049715.1 Phycisphaerales bacterium | reverse complement strand
TATGATATCCCCGTTTTTAGAGTCTCTAAGGCAAAAAGAAGAATTATAATAATAATACGCATTATTATCAAGGATTATATGGGAAATCCACCATATTACAGTTTGATAAGTAATGAGGAAACTTACGTTATTTCAATTGCCTTTCGTGTTGTAAATTTCCCTCTGAAAAGGGGATGTATTACTTCTTAGGATTGCCTGTTTTAATATGAAGCCACTGGTCGTCAGAGAATTTATAATTGGTTATTTCGTTTGGTGCGAAAAACAGCTTGATTTCGTGCTCGGCGGATTCCGGGCTGTCCGAGCCATGAACGAGATTGTATCTTTCGGAACAGCAAAAATCCCCTCTGATAGTACCGGGTTCGGCGAAGAAACCGAAGGTTGCTCCCATCATTTTACGTGCCATATCTATAATGCCCTCACCTTCCCACACAGTTAAAAGTATCGGTGCTGAAGATAGAAACTTCACCAGAGGTTTATAAAATGCTTTTTCACGATGCACTGCATATAGTTGACCGGCCAGCTTTTCGGATAAATGCAGAAATTTCGCAGCTACCAGCTTTAGACCTTTTTTTTCAAATCGTCCGATTATTTCACCCACCAGGTGTCGTTGTACAGCATCCGGCTTGATGATAATTAAAGTGCGTTCTGCCATTAAAAAACTTTTTAATTTCCGGTTTTTGCTTCTTCAAAGCAATGAAAAATTTTGGAAATTATACTCCCTTAGCAACAATGTAAATTTCAACTCTTCTGTTTTGTGGATTTCCTTTTTTACCGGCCTCGTTTTCCGCGACAGGCCTGAACTCTCCGAAGCCTCGTATGCTCATTCTCTTGGGATCGATTTTATTTCTTGCCATCAAATTAAGGACAGCTATTGCCCTGTGCGCCGATAAATGCCAGTTGGTTGGATGTTTTGCGCGTGTCGCGGGTCTTTGAATTGGAACATCATCCGTATGGCCCGCGATTATGATGTCGAATTGTAAAGCTCCCTCGGAATTTAGAATTCCACATAGCGATTTCACAGCTTCGATTGCCGAGGAGGCAACGGTGTCACTACCCAGGTCGAAAAGCAAATCGCTCTTGAACTTTACCATTCCCCGGCCTGAATCATAAGTAATCATTTCGTTCCCTTTGGCAAAATCCTCCAGCATGGTGCTCAACTCCACCGGCAGCGATACTCCGCCTAAAAGTAGTTTTTCCTGCATCGAAGCGATTAGTTCTTTCTTTTTGCCGAGGTCTAATTCAAGGGCTGCAATTTCTTGTTTCAATGATTCCATTTCGATACTGCCCATTTCCTGGGCCGAAGCAAGTTGTCTTTTTAATTTGTCAAGCTCCAGCGAACCGACTTGCAGGTCGCTCTCAAGCTTTGTTATTAATTCTCGTTGTGTATTGTTCTGGATTCGAAGGTCCCTGAGTTCTGAGTCACAGCCGGTTGCCAGAAAAACACAAGCACATAAAAGAAAAATCAATGAAAATTTGGCGGTTCGCATCGTTCAATCCTTTCCAAGACTATTTTGAGACTTTCTTTCGACTGTCCTTAATGTACACAAGCTCTTTATTAATGGGCTGTTATAACCCGATAGGTTCAACATCCACCACCCTCGAACACAAATAAAACCGATTTGTTATTATCAGTCAAGAAGAAACTTCACAAAATATCAGAGGTATTTACCTCCGGATTTTATTTGACTTGTTGGTCCGATTTACTTTATCATTCGCTGTTCTTCACCATCTTGAAGTGTGCGATGTGAGAGACTGTCTTGGCAAATGTATTTGAATTTAATAGTCACCAATGGGAAGTGCGACGCAGGATAAATAAATGGACAGCTATAATGGAATCCCATAACATAATTACCGGCCTTATATTTATTTAGTGATTTGCGAATGGTTTTGACTTTGGATTAACGAAAAGGAGCAATCTATGCAATCCGAAATACAAAAAATCTCTATCAGGGAAAAAATAGGTTACAGTTTGGGTGATACTGCATCGAATTTGTTTTTTCAAACCTTCATATATTTTATGCTTTTCTTTTACACCGATGTGTTCGGTATCACAACCAAAGCAGCAGGGATTATGTTTATAATTACCAAAATCTGGGATGCCGTTAACGATCCTATGATGGGTATGATTGCTGACCGAACTAACACTAGGTGGGGGAAATTTCGGCCCTATTTAATTTGGGGCGCCATACCATTAGGTGTTCTTGGAGTATTAACCTTTACAACACCAGAACTTATATCACATATACATTATTGATGATGGCCTATACGGCCGTCAATGTACCATATTCGTCAATAATGGGTGTAATGACACCTAATTCCCATGAACGAACTTCCGTCTCATCTTTCCGCTTCGTGGCTGCTTTTGTTGCAATGCTCTTCATCCAGTATTTCATCCCAAAAATGACCGGTGGTTCGGATAATCCAACGGAGAGTTGGCAATTGACTATGGCCATTGTTTCCGGATTAGCGGTGGTTTTGCTTTTGGTTGCTTTCTTTTCGAGCAAAGAACGTGTTCAACCTCCGAAGAAACAAAAGACCTCATTCAGCCAGGATCTTACTGATTTGATTTCCAATAAGCCTTGGTTGTTGATAGGTTTCGCCACCATATTCCAGCTCATATTTATTTGTATGCGAGGGGGGAGTCTAGCATTCTACTTCCGATATGTTGTCCAAGACCAGGAAATGACGTTATTTGGAAAAGCCTATAGTTTTACTTCTTCAGGCATGTTGTCTTCATTTCTGATGACGGGAACCATCTTTACGATTATCGGAGTTCTTCTAACAACGCGTATTAGCAAAACCTTTGGCAAAGCAATGACTTATGCGGTCTCTTTGGGTATTTCAGGTATAACTGCAGGACTCTTCTATCTCTTAAGTCCCCAGAATATCGTTCTTATGTATGCTCTCCAGATTGTTACATCGTTTGCAGTCGGTCCTGTGTCTGTTATACAGATACGGCAGATTATTCGGAATGGAAAAAAGGTCGCCGCGCTACCGGGCTTGTGATGTCTGCCTCATTATTCGCGCTGAAACTTGGGATAGCTCTGGGAGCTGCGGCTAATGCGTGGATTTTGGCGGCTTATGGTTATCAGCCTAATGAGGAGCAGACTGCATTAGGATTGAAGGGCATACGTATGGTTGTGAGTATTTACCCTGCCATTTTCGCTATGATTGGCATGGTCATTATGTTCTTTTATCCATTAAGGAAAAAATTGATGATGCAGGTTGAGACCGAGCTGATTGCTCGGAGAAAACAGCGAGAACAGGATGAAGCTGCCGAAGCGCAAAACCCGGACGCAAAGTTGCCTGGCCAACTGTAAAAAGAAACATAATGAAGATTACGGTGAGGAGCTTGACATGAAAAAGGTAAATAAAATTACATTATTTGCAGTCATTCTTATAATTGAAAGTGTGGGATGTTCTCAGGTTGTTGATCCTAATTACGAGGTAGGTACCTGGCAGGGATTTCGGCTGGCTGCGGTAAGCTATACTTTCGATGACGGCTGTTCCAATCAGTATGCCATAGCAATTCCCATGTTCAATGAATTCGACTTTGATTTGACGATGTATCCTGTCATCAACTGGTCGCCCAACTGGGCCGCTCTGCAGGAAGCCGCCGCCGAAGGCCATGAAATCGGTAGTCATACTATGTCACATCCTTATCTGAATCAATTGACCATCGAACAGCAGGCGGCGGAGTTAGAAAACTCTCAGAAGACCATTAACTCGAATATAGAAGGGGACCAGTGTATCACTATAGCCTATCCCTATTGCGTGCCGTCCAACCTGACACTTACTCAACAATACTACATCGCCGCACGGCACTGCCAGGGCAACATTGAAAGAACTACTCCCTCGAATTTCTACCAGATAAGTTCAATCATTTGCGGCAGCCAGGGGGCGATAAGGACGCCGGAAGACTTCAACACAAAATTTGAAAGAACTGCAACCTCGAACGGATGGTGCGTACTTCTTTTTCACGGAATTGACAACGACGGAGGCTATTCGCCGGTTCCGTCCACGACGCTCAGGGCAAGCCTCGAATTTCTTGATGCTCACAGGGACGTATTCTGGGTATCGACATTTTCAAACGTAGTGCGGTATATAAAAGAGCGCAATGATGTATCGGTTATGGAATTATCCTGTGAAGACACCAGTATTGTTTTACAGGTAACAGACACCCTCGACGACGCGATTTACAATTACCCGGTGACAATACGCAGACCTTTGCCCGGGAATTGGTCCTCGGCAAATGTTTCACAAAACGAACAGGCGGTGGACGTATCTGTTGTCGAGATTGATTCGATAAAATATGTCATGTTCGATGTGGTCCCGGACAGAGGAGACGTTGTGCTCATAAAAGCCCCGGCGCCTCCGACCGGTTTAACGGCGACCGCTGACGATGAATTGATTATGCTCGACTGGGACGATAACAGCGAAAGCGACCTGTCAGGTTATAATGTGTATCGTTCGGTGACTTCGGACGGCGATTTCAGCAAACTGAACGATTTGCTTTTAAGCAGTTCGGATTATACCGATGTTAATGTTCCTCAGGATACGACTTGTTATTACGTTGTTACGGCGGTAGATATTGATGGAATCGAATCCGGCTGCTCGAACGAAGTATTCGGCTTGTGCCAAACTCCGGATGACGAAACTGGTAATTAGCTTATGATATAGAAATGTTTAACTTTTTCAAAAACTTCAGGAGGATATACGGTATGTATCGATATAAAAAGGCGGTAGTAATATTATTGTTTCTTTTTCTGGTTAACGATGGTATGGGGCAAAGCAGCAAAACCTTTAACAATCCGGTTATCCCCGGCTTTTATCCCGACCCCAGCATCTGCCGGGTCGGTGACGACTATTACATAGTTCATAGCTCTTTCGAGTATTTTCCGGGCGTGCCCATCTCGCATAGCAAAGACCTCGTCCATTGGCGACAAATTGGATACTGCCTCACGCGTGAAAGCCAGTTGCCGCTTAAGAAAATGAGACCTTCCGGCGGTATTTATGCACCAACGCTTCGCTATCACGATGGCACATTTTATATGGTCACTACCAATGTCGATGGCGGCGGCAATTTCTATGTCACCGCCCAAAATCCCGCCGGCCCTTGGTCCGAGCCTGTCTGGCTCGACCAAAGTGGCATTGACCCTTCGCTGTTCTTCGACGACGATGGCAAGGTTTATTACTGCCGGCACGAAGGCCAGGGCGATGGTTACATTGCTCAAAGAACGCTCAATCTTGAAACGGGCAAACTCGAAGGTCCGCTTAGAAATATATGGGGCGGCACAGGCGGCATTTGGGCTGAAGGGCCGCACGTTTATAAAATCAAAGGCAAATATTATCTTATGATATCAGAAGGTGGAACAAGCTACGACCACATGGTCACTATCGCCCGCAGCGATTCACCTTGGGGACCGTACGAATCCAATCCTGATAATCCCATCTTAACCCACCGCAATCTTCCCGACAATCCCATTCATGCACTCGGACACGCTGACATTGTTGAGACGCCTGATGGCTGGTGGATGGTTTGTTTGGGGATTCGCCCGCAGGGCGGCCGATTTCACCACATTGGCCGGGAAACATTCCTCACTCCAGTCACCTGGAATGAAAAAGGCTGGCCGGTGGTCAACGATAATGGCACGCTTGAACTGAAAATGCCTGCACCAAAACTCCCCCAGCGTATCTGGAAAAAACTTCCCGTCAGGGATAATTTCGATAGTGACAAGTGGGCTATGCAGTGGAACTTTTTAAGAAATCCTTATAAAGATGATTTCTCTCTTACTGCCCGTCCCGGCTATCTTCGCCTCAACGGTTCAGCCATAACATTTAATGACCAGGACTCACCGGCCTTCGTTGGCCGACGCCAGACGGATTTCAACTGCACAGCTTCGACCTTGGTTGATTTTGACCCCAAAAGTGAAAACGAAGAAGCCGGACTTGTTGTCCGCGGATTCGACAGATTTTACTATACAATTGGTGTCACTTTGCATAATGGTAAACATAAGGTCTTCTTCAGGAAAGTCGTCAGAGGTGAGATAATCGATTCTATTCAATACGTCGATATTCAACCCGGCCGTGTGATTCTGTCGGTTAAAGCATCTCCGTTGTCTTATGAATTTTCCTGCAAGTCGCCGACAGGTGTTCGCAAAGTTCTGGGCACAGCACTGACAAAAGATTTGTCCGTTGAAGTAATCGGTTTCGAGCGTGGGATGTGTTTTACCGGCGCGTATTTTGGAATGTACGCATCGGGCAACGTCCAAAAGTGCACAAGCCCCGCCGACTTCGACTGGTTTGAGTATGTCGCAGAATAATAAATAGGAGAGAAAATTGAATAACAATACCCAATACAGATCCGCCCTGAAAGATGTCCTCAAGGATGATTTTTATATCGGCGTTGCTCTCAACCGCGATCAGATTTACGGCAAAGAGCCGAAAGCTATGGAAATCGTCGAAAAGCACTTCAACAGCATCGTGTCGGAAAACATTTTGAAATGGGAAGAGGTCCACCCTGAGCCGGACCGGTATAATTTCGAGCCAGCAGACCGTTTCGTAGAAATTGGCAAAAAGAATAATATGTTTGTAGTCGGCCATTGTCTCGTCTGGTTTTTCCAGACGCCAAAATGGGTTTTCCAGGATAAATCAGGCAAACCCTTAAGCCGCGAAGCGCTGCTCGACAGAATGAAAGAACACATCTTCACTGTGATGGGCCGTTACAAAGGTCTGGTTCATGGCTGGGACGTCGTCAACGAAGCAATCAAACCTGACGGCTCATTCAGAGAAAACGGCTGGCTTGACATCATCGGTGAAGACTATATACTCAAGGCCTTCAAATTCGCCCGCCAGGCCGACCCTACCGCCGAGCTTTATTACAACGATTACAATATGTGGAAAAAGCCCCAGTACGAAGGCGTCATTCGCCTGATTGAAAATTTACAATCAAAGGGCGTCCGAGTAGACGGCATCGGCATACAGGGACACTGGGCCATCGACTATCCACCCCTCGATGAAATCGAGACCGCAATCCAGGCCCTTTCAAAGCTCGGCGTAAAGCTGATGGTCACAGAACTCGACATATGCGTGGTTCCCTTTGCCGACGATTATGACAATCTCAGGGACATTTCCTCCTATGACCCCCAAACGCAGAAGAAACTCAATCCCTACCCTGATTTCCTTCCCGATGAGGTTCAGAAAAAACTGGCCGACCGATACGCCGAACTGTTCGCGCTCTTTAGCAAATACAAAGACGTCTTCAGCCGGATAACTTTCTGGGCCGTTCACGATGGTCAATCATGGCGCAGCTACATGCCCATAAGGGGAAGGACCGACTATCCTATGTTGTTCGACCGGCAATTTAAACCAAAGCCTGCTTTTGATGCCGTTGTTAAAGTCGTTCGAGGCTAAAAAATAATAGTTTAGCGCTGTGCTTTTGGAACGATAAGAAGAAAATGTTGCACTCTCAGTTAAATCATATTGAAAAATATACATTATCTCCATATTTTCAAAATTTAACTTGACATCGGAATATACGGACATTATAAACTGCAATTTTCCGCAGAATTTTTTCATAAGGAGTATAAATTGAAGAAAAAAGATATTGAAATCATCGCCGCCGGCCATACCTGTCTTGATTTAATACCAGCTTTTACAATCGAAGGGGAAGTTGATAAACTCACAGACGTTCTTGTCCCCGGCAAAATGATTAATATGGGACAATGTGTGGTCGTGGGAGGAGGCCCGGTTACGAACGCCGGCGTCTCAATCCGCCGGCTCGGTGTCAAGACGGAA